>NZ_JBEPOZ010000026.1:0-61754 GCF_040547005.1 Arthrobacter sp. UYCu712 | reverse complement strand
GTCGAAACCGGATCGCGTGAAATGTATGAGGAAATGGGCGCGTTCATCGACCAACACTCCATCCGCCCCTTGGTCGACTCGACATACACAGCCGAGAAGATCCACGAGGCACTCAAGCACCTGGAAGCTGGCCAACACTTCGGCAAGATCGTCATCTCAATGCCACAATCCCCGCTGCCCGGGTGGTGACTCCTAGCCGGCGTCCACTCCGTGTCCACTGCACGCTCACCTCACGCTCAGCTTCGAGGCAGGGGAACGCCCCAGAGGGGTCGTATCACGGCGAGCGACCACAGGCCCGGGAAGAAGCGCGCCCCGCTGGGAAGTCGAGGTCTTCACGTGCAGAACGTGCTGCATCGACCAAATCCCGTCAGTCGTCAACAGTCTGTGGGCGCCGGTTTCCGGCTCTAATAAGGGGGCTGCGAGTTCACGAGAGCTCTCAGTTCCGACCTCCGGTCCACGTGACCTCCTGCGGGCGGCACATCCGGTTCTTCAAACGCCTTCGACGAATACACGCGCACGCCGCTGGCGAAACATACCGTGCCGGTCGTTCAAGGCCTCCGACGTGGTCGCGGTGCGGGAGGGCATCATCGCCGAAGCCGGGTACCACCCCGGCCTACGTTCGCGACGACAACGCGCCCGAGTTCGCCGCTGAGGTTCTGGTCAGCTGATGCAACACCGCCGGCGTGTCCACCACATTCATCGACCCCATGGTCGAAGCCAAACTGTGGTGGGAAGCCTGGACCCAAGAAAACCAATTTAGCTATCGCGTAGACGCCGGACTGCAACGGGGGCCCAGTAAGTCCAGGTGAGGGCACCGGCTGATTTTGGCGAGAGGAGGCCGACGGATCGGCTGCTTCTGTGGGGGCGTGAGTCCATCATGGAGTCACGCTGTTGGCTTCTGGATCTTGCCGAGGACTCGCGACAGTAGCATGAGGTCCTCGTTGGTGAGGTTGGACGCGAACTTACTCTCGATCGCGCGAATGTAAACCGGGGCCGAGGCGCGGAATTCGGCCAAGCCGGCCTTCGTGATGACGGCGTAGGCCGAGCGGCGGTCGTCAGGGTGGCCCTCTTTGGTGATCAGACCTCGGGCGACCAGCTCGTCTACGAGCCGGCTGACCCGCGTTCGGCTAAGGACCACTCGTTCTGCGAGGTCGCTCATCCTCAGTCGTCCCTCTGGTTCGGCTGCCAGTTCGAGCAGGACGTCGTACCACGACAAAGGTAATCCGGTCTGACTTTGGACTTCCTTGTCCAGGATTGGGACAAGCGCGGCGTGCACTTGGAGCAGTGCGCCCCAAGCATCGGAGGCGAGCTTCTTGCGGGAGAGCATGAGTTAATCCTATTCGATATTGCGTGCACACGCACATTCCTTTATAGTTGTGTGCACACGCACATAACTAAAGGAAGAAGGCATCATGGTCGAACTCATCAGCCGCGACGAACTCCGGCTGGCAATTGACTCGGGAACTGTCACTGTAGTTGACGCGCTGGGGGGCATGTACTACGAGCAGCAGCACCTGCCCAAGGCGCTGCCACTCGTGGAAGCGGACGTGGCGGCACAGGCACCGAGCCTGCTCCCGGACCAGAATGCTGCGATCGTTACCTACTGCTCCAATGAGTCCTGCCCGAATAGTCAGAGCGTAGCGAACCGACTGGTGGCAGCTGGGTATACCAATGTGCGCAAGTACCGCGAAGGCATTCAGGACTGGGCACAAGCGGGCCTGCCGATCGAGTCTGGCGCGTTCATCAACGCCTAACGAGGTCCCCGATCGGGCCGGCCCTCGCCGTGACCTCGGCATCCTCCTGACTTCCGTGGAGGCCACCGATGCAACAGGCCAGAGTGGCAGCGCCTCCGGCGACGCCACTTCCTGGAAGGCGGAACTTTTATGCAGACCCGGGCGACTGAGACCATGAGATACCGCCCCAAGAAATGGTGATCAGCGCCCTGTCGTGGACGTGCCCAGATGCGGGTTCTAGCGGTCGTTGCAGCACCCAGACTTTTGGGGGTTGCAACGACCGCGGTTCGTCTGAGCAGGGATTCGTCCAGGGCAGGTGCGGTATGGGCACGATCGGAAGCAGGCGATTTTCGAGGTATTTGACTGCTTGTGGAGGACGCAGGCGGCCGCTAGAGAGCTCGGATTCGACGCCGCGACATGTGCCGGCTGGATCCGCAGTGCCGGGTTGAAGAGCCGCGGGAAAACGGGGACCGGGCCGCACCCCGGGGCGGAAGGTTCTTCAGGCTGCGCAGGGCCGGTGCTGGCTAAGTGTGTCCTCCGGCGGGAGAGCTTCTCGGCCGTGGGCCGTTCCATGGGGCCCTGACAGGCGGTTTTCACGGTCCAAACGACCCGGTTGAGTTGCGCAAGATATTCAGCCGACACCACTATCAGCGGCGGTCGTACTCGTGGAAATGATGTAGTGCACAATAAGTCGCATGACATTGACAACTGAACCGTGGTCCGCGCCTTTCTCATCCCGAAGCATTTCCCTTGTTATGGTGCCTCCCACAGTCCTTGAACAGCTGGCGGGAGCAGACCTCGAGGAAGCAAACCGGTTGTAAGACCTTGACCTCACTGAATACCAAGTCGGAAACGAGTGCCGCGGCGTCTGGAAGATGAGACATGCTCAGCTCGAAAATGAACCTGGCTCGGCCCCTTGGCTCACCAGATTCGTCGTTGACAAGGTCACCGGTTCCGTAGTCGGCAGGGCAGGTTTCCACGGGCCACCAGATGAGCGCGGCATGGTTGCGGTGGGCTACGCCATCGATCCCACTCACCGCAGGCAGGGGCACGCGCGGTCGTCCCTGGAGATCCTGCTCGGCGTTGCAGCGTCCCGCCCTGAGGTGTCAGTTGTGAGGGCGACGGTCAGCGCGGACAACCAAGCCTCAAAGGCCTTGATCCAGCAGTACGGGTTCATCAAAGTCAGCGAACACTGGGACAGCGAAGACGGACTGGAGATCATTTTCGAGCGGTAGGTCTCTCAGGCCCAACACCGAGGCGGCACTGGGCGGCTCTTCTGCGTTCGGACCACAATCGCAGAGCAGCGGGTTCTGTTCAGCTCACCGCACTCCACGCCGCCGGCGCAGCGCGGACTTTTGCCGATTATGGAGTCGGCGGTACCAGGTGGAACGCCCTCAGCTCTCGAAAGCCCCGGGCCTGCTGGAGGCCGGAGACGTGCTCACCGCATCGAAGCTCGACCGGCTGGGGCGCAACACCCGGCACGTTCTGGACGTCATCGAGAAAATCCGGGAGCAAGGCGCAGGTTTCCGGTCCTTGACCGAAGGACTGGCCACGACCGGACCCATGGGCACCGCGATACTGACGATCGTGGCCGCGTTCGCGCAACTGGAGCTATTCGATGATCGAACGCACCAGGGGCCGGCTCGCCGCGGCCGCGGTCAACAACCGCCACGGCGAAGACCCCGAAAAAGTCGACGCTGCCGCTGCAAGAGCCAGGGAACTCAAAAGAAAAGGAATCAACGCCTCCGACATCGGCAAGATGCTCGGCCGGTGGCTATCCATTAAGTTCGTCGGGTGTACGGTGCAGCAGCGGAGTAGCGGCCTGGTGCGGCTGCGGAAGATCTGTGTTCCGAGTGCGGAGTCTTAGTGTCGATGTTCGCGGCGTTGCCTCATAGAGATCGATTCCCATACCTGGTCGCCCATCGGAGTGCGTCTGGCAACCTCGGATCCGCGGAAACCCAGCGACTCGTAGAGGTCCCGGGCTGGGCTGTTGTGGGCGATCACCCCCAAAGTCAGTTCGGTTACGGTCGGGGTGGCCTGGATGGTCCAGATCCCATCCCTCTCTGCGGAATCTGCCAAGGCTTGCAGTAGCCCTGCGCCCAGGCCTCGGCCGCGTGCTTGGGCCGCAACGTAAACGGAGTGCTCCACGAGGCTGGAGTAGACGGGGCGTGCGAAGGCGGGGGAGACGGCAGCCCAGCCAAGGATCCCTCTGAGGTTTCGGCGACAAGCCAGCTGATTCGAAGGTGGCATGGCCGGTGGCGGTTCCTTCGCGGTAAATCCCCTGGGCGGCAGGCAAGTCGTCCTCGCGCATGGGCCGACTCGTGACCGCGGACTGTTTCGGCTCGTTTATAGGGTGGCCAGGAGCCCGGCCGTCTGCTCCAGGGCCCCGGGAACCAGGGAGTAATAGGCCCAGGTTCCCCGCTTTTCTCGGTGCAGCAGGCCCGCATCGACCAGGATCTTCAGGTGGTGGGAGACGGTGGGCTGGCCCAGGTCCAGGGGCTCGGTCAGGTCGCACACGCAGGATTCGCCGGAGGCTTGTGCCTTGACGATGGAGAGCAGCCGCAGCCGGTTCGGATCGGCCAGCGCCTTGAAGACCAGGGCCGTCTGCTTCGCCTCCTCTGTGCCCAAAGCAGTCATTCCTGCCGGGGCGCAGCAGGCTTCATCGATGGCCGGGGCGAGTACGGGCAACAAGTTCATCTACCCATTATGCCGCAATATTGACATTCTTCAATGTATTCGCGAAGGCCTAGGGGCGGGAGTGGCTCCGGCGCAGGCCCTTTTTGTGTGGAGGTGCGCGTCGCCCGCGAGGTGCCGGCGAAAGCCTAGGAACGGGCCGTTTCGGCACTGTGCGCCAGAACGACGTCGTCCGCGATGCGGGCCGCGGAGGGGAATGGGATGAGAAGGAGGCCGAGGCCTACTGCCGTGCCGATCAGCTGCGCCACGACGAATCCGGGCACAGAGGCCGGTGCAATGCCGGTGAAGGTGTCACTGAAGATGCGGCCCACCGTCACGGCCGAGTTCGCGAACGACGTCGAGGACGTGAACCAGTATGCGGCTCCGATGTAGGCGCCCACCGCCGACGCGGCGAGGATGCCCGGTTGGTGGCGGCCAGGGCGACGGAGACTCCGTCGTGACCGTGTGCGACAGTCCCCAAGACAGTCCCCAACCTGGGAGGGATCCACTGGTCTGTTCCGGTCCGCTCCGGTTGAACACCGAGGACGCCTTCGAGGGCGCCTCGGCTGACATCGCCCGCCGCATCGACGACCTCGGAGGCCGCCTCCACGCGGCCTAAAACCCGAAACCCGCGCTATATTGACAAGTATCGATTTGTTGTTGGATACTTATGCATCGACAAACATCAATATTAAGTCACGGGTGCGGGGACGACGACCTCATCAAAACCGATCCGCGCGCCTAATTGATTCCAGGAGAAACCCGTGAGCACCGAAACTGCCAAGAAGCCCTCTGTGCTGTTCGTTTGCGTCCACAACGCCGGCCGCTCCCAGATGGCCGCCGCCTTCCTCACCACCCTCGGCGAGGGACGGATCGAGGTCCGCTCCGCCGGATCCCAGCCGGCGGACAAGGTCAACCCCGCAGCCGTTGAGGCTATGGCGGAACTCGGCATCGATATGTCCTCCGAGATCCCGAAGATCCTCACCACGGAGGCCGTGAAGGAATCCGACGTCGTGATCACCATGGGCTGCGGCGATACCTGCCCGATCTTCCCGGGCAAGCGCTACGAGGACTGGGAACTCGAGGACCCGGCCGGCCAGGGCGTCGAATCCGTCCGCCCGATCCGCGACGAGATCAAGGCCCGCATCGAGGACCTGGTCGCGTCCCTCACTCCCGTCGCCAAGTAACCCTACCGAGCACCAGGAGACTTTTCGTGAGCACCGACATCCGAACCACTGAACAGTTGATCATCATCGGGTCCGGCCCCGCCGGCTACACCGCCGCCATCTACGCCGCCCGGGCCGGACTGAAACCGCTGGTCCTCGCCGGGTCGGTTACCGCCGGTGGCGCCCTGGTCAACACGACCGAGGTGGAAAACTTCCCCGGATTCCCCGGCGGCATCCAGGGACCGGAGCTCATGGACGGGCTGCAGCTGCAGGCGGAACGGTTCGGCGCCCAGGTGGTTTTCGACGACGTCACCGAAGCCACGCTCACCGGGCACCTCAAGCGCGTGGTCACCGGAGCCGGCACCACCCACGCGGCTCCCGCCGTCATCCTCGCCACCGGTTCCGCGTACAAGGAACTGGGCCTGCCGGAAGAGAAGACGTTCAGCGGGCACGGGGTCTCCTGGTGCGCGACCTGTGACGGGTTCTTCTTCCGGGAACAGGACATTGTCGTCGTCGGTGGAGGGGATTCCGCGATGGAGGAAGCGGCGTTCCTGACCCGGTTCGGCAAGTCCGTGACCGTTGTCGTCCGCAAAGGCGAACTGCGTGCCTCCCGGATCATGGCCCAGCGTGCCAAGGACAATCCCAAGATCCGCTTCGCTTGGAACTCGGCCATCACCAAGATCCACGGCGACACCAAGGTCACCGGCGTGACCCTGACCGACACCGTCACCGGCGAAACCCGCGAGCAGGCGGCCACAGGGATCTTCGTCGCAATCGGGCATGTCCCCAGGACCGAACTCGTGACGGGGCAGGTGGAACTGGATGACGAGGGCTACATCAAGGTCGACGCACCCACCACGGTCACCAACCTTTCCGGCGTCTTCGCCTGCGGGGACGTCGTGGACCACCGCTACCGGCAGGCCATCACCGCCGCCGGTACCGGCTGCGCCGCCGCCCTCGATGCCGAGCGGTACCTCGCCGCCTTAGCGGACGCGGACAGCATCGCCACGGCCCTGGTGGAAGAACCCACCCACGCCTGACCCCGAACGGAGAGGGGGTGAGCTGAATGACGACAGGATGCTGCAGTGACTCGGGTTGCTGCGAGGACTGCCCGGATGACATGCAGGGCTGCTGCTAACACCCTCCCGCCTGCCGGCCCCCCCCCGGGACCGGCAGGCACCCCGGCCAGAACCGCCACACCTACGGATGAAACAGAGGAAACCATGGATTCAGCGAAGACCCTTCCCGTTGCCGTGATCGGCGCCGGCCCCGTGGGCCTGGCCGCCGCGGCCCACCTGCTCGAACGCGGCCTCGAACCGCTGATCTTCGAAGCGGGCCCCGCCGCGGGAGCCGCCATCGAGCAGTGGCGCCACATCCGGCTGTTCTCCCCCTGGCAGTACAACATCGATGCCGCAGCCGTCCGCCTGCTCGAAGCCTCCGGCTGGGAATCACCCCGCCCCACCGCCCTGCCCTACGGCGGGGAACTGATCGACAACTACCTCGCCCCACTGGCCGCCCTCCCGGCCATCAGCTCAAAGCTGCAGACCGGCTCCAGGGTCATCGCCGTGACCCGCGCCGGGATGGACAAGACCCACACCCGCAACCGCGAGAACACACCGTTCATCGTCCGGGTCGAGCACGCGGACGGAGAAACCCGCGACCACACCGTGGCCGGAGTCATCGACGCCTCCGGCACCTGGTCTACCCGCAACCCGCTGGGAACCTCGGGACTTCCAGCGATCGGCGAAGACTCCGCTGCCTCCAGGATTTCCTCGCCGCTCCCGGACGTCACCGGCCGTGACCGTGCCTCGTTCGGTGGACGCCGCGTCCTGGTCGTCGGAGCCGGCCACTCCGCCGCCAACACCCTGATCAACCTCGCGGACCTGGCCACGGACGAACCCGACACCCGGATCCTCTGGGCGGTCCGCGGCGCGTCCGCCTCGAAGGTCTACGGCGGCGGGGACCTGGACGGGCTGCCCGCCCGCGGCCAGCTCGGCGCCCGCCTGCGCCGCCTCGTCGAGGCCGGGACCATCGAACTGCACACCGGCTTCGGCATCAGCTCGCTGAAATCCCTCGCCTCGCACGTCACCGTCGGATCCGTTGACGGCCGGACCCTCGAGGCCGACGTCCTCGTTCCCTGCACCGGCTTCCGCCCGGACCTGGACATCCTGCGTGAACTCCGCCTCAACCTGGACCCGGCCGTCGAAGCACCCACCGAGCTCGGCCCGCTCATCGATCCGGAATTCCACTCCTGCGGCACCGTCCCCCCGCACGGCGCGGCCCTGCTGGCCCACCCGGACCAGGACTTCTACATCGTCGGCATGAAGTCCTACGGCCGGGCGCCGACCTTCCTGCTCGCCACCGGCTACGAACAAGTCCGCTCCGTCGCCGCCGCCCTGGCCGGTGACCGCGAAGCAGCCGACACCGTCCAGCTCGAACTCCCCGAAACCGGCGTCTGCTCCTCCGACGCCGGCACCAGCTGCGACGTCCCGGCAGCCCACGCCGTCGCATCCGAGTCCTCGTGCTGCGCCGCTCCCGAGCCCGTGCTCGTCGGATTCCCCACCGAACTCTCCCACGGCCGCTCCGGCGACAACTGACCACCTTCCCCTGCTTGAGTACACTGAAGACACTGGAGAACTGACATGACTGAACACCACGAACGCGGCACCGAAGGCATGGAACACATGGGGCTGGGCCGGGACGACATCAGGGCCCGGGTCCTGAAGCTTCATGCGGAGCTGACCGGGAGCTAGGCCATGCCCGCCCCGGCGTTATCCCGGACACTGGTCGCGGAGGGTGCACCGCGCGGCGGCCTCGCCGCGCTGTGCATCACCCAGACCACCGGGTGGGGCGTGCTCTACTACTCGTTGATCGTGGGGGTCCGCCCCATCAGTGAGGAGACTGGATGGGACCCGGCGCTCGTGACGGGAGCCTTTTCCGCCGGACTGCTGGTCTCTGCGACGGCCGGGATCGCCGTCGGCAAGATCCTGGACAGGACCGGCCCGCGTGCGCTGATGACCGGCGGATCGCTCATCGGAGTGCTGGCCCTGATCCTGGTGGGGCTGGCACCGAACCTGCCGGTGTTTTTTGCGGCCTGGCTGGTCGCCGGAACGGCGCAGGCCGCGGTGCTGTATCAACCGGCGTTCACGGTGATCAGCCGCTGGTACGGACCCGCCCGGGTCCGTCCCCTGACCGTCCTGACACTCACCGCAGGATTCGCCTCCACCATCTTCGCCCCGCTTACCGCAGCCCTGACATCCGCGTTCGGCTGGCGAGTCGCCTTCATCATCCTCGCCGGGATCATGGGAATCATCACCGTGCCGCTTCACGCCCGATACCTGAACCGAAACTGGGCGCCGACCACCTCCGGAACCCCCGCCACGGACCACCGGGTGATGATGCGAGCCGTGCGGCGAAGCCCGGAATTCCTCGGCCTGCAGGCCCTGATGGTCCTGCTCTGTCTGGCCCTCTACACCGTGACGCTGAACATCATCCCTGTGCTGATGGAAAAGGGCGCCGACTACACGACAGCCGCGCTCGGGCTCGGTCTCGTGGGCGCCGGACAGGTCGGCGGACGGCTGCTGTTCGCAGCCATCCCGACCGGCACCCGGCTGCCGGTCATCGCCGGCACCGCAGCCTGCGCCGTCCTTATACTGGCGGCCCTGCCCGGCCCGGTCCCGCTGCTGATCTCGGCAGGAATGCTCGCTGGCGCGGTCCGAGGGTGCCAGACACTGCTGCAGGCCACGATCGTGGGCGACCGGTGGGGAAGCCGGAACCTGGGCACCCTGCAAGGCATCTTCGCGGCCCCGTTGACAGCCGTCACCGCCATCGCCCCGGCACTCGGCCCGGCAATCGCGGCCTGGCTCGGCACCTACACGGCCATGGCCTATGCCATGGCAGTCGCCACCGGGACCGCCGCATTCCTCGCCGTCGTCGAACGCCTCGCCAGAGGCTCCCGTGCCGGATGAAGAATGGCCGGCCGGGGGTGAGACCGTTAAGGTGGCTGAGCTGGCCCCCTGAACTGCGTTAGGTCAGTTCTCGGACGGTTTTCCGCTGGCTGATCCCTGCAGTCGCTGGAGGTTTTGTTCGTCGGCGTCTGCGACCGGCAAGCCACTAGCCGAAGCCGGGCCCAAAACTGGCGGCAAAGCGGGGCCCTGTCGTTGATCCCGCCCATCACGTCTGGTGAGCACCGCCGTCGCCACTCCTCCCAGCAGGAGCAGTCCGCCAGCCACTTCCGTGGCCGAGGGCACCTCCTGCAGGGCCAGCCACGCGGCACTCATCCCCACGACCGGGACGAGCAGCGTGAAAGGGACCACGGCCGACGGCGAGTATGTCGCGAGCAGCCGGTTCCAGATCCCGTAGCCCACCAGCGAAGCGAAAACCGCGGTGTATAGCGCGCTCAGGACAGTGGCGGGCTGGAGGTCTCCGATGGTTGCGGTGATGGCGTCGGGACCATCGATGATCAGTGAAAGCCCGGCGAGTGGGAGCGGCACCACCGCACCCGACCAGACCACCAGCCCCAGCCCCGAGGCGGCCTTGGCTTTGCGTGCAACCACGTTGCCCACAGCCCAGGAAAGCGCCGCGGCCAGCACAATGAGGAACGGAAGTAGCGGGGCAATGGCACTGCGGCCCATCGCCACTACCGCCAGGCCGGCGACGCCCAGTACGACGCCGGCCAACTGACGCCTGCTGGGCCGGTCGCCAAGGAACACGCTGGCCAACAGAACCGTAAGCAGAACCTGCGCCTGGAGTACCAGGGAGGCCAGACCAGCCGGCATGCCCAGCGCCATGGCCAGGTACAGCAGCCCGAACTGGCCGGCGCTCATAAAGAGTCCGACGCCGATAATTGCCGCCCAGCTGACATCGGGCTTGCGCACGAAGAAAATCCAGGGGAAGACCACTAGGACAAACCGCATGGCCACGAACAGCAACGGCGGAACGTCGCGGCCGTTGGTGTGGAGGCCCAAGTCGATGGCCACGAAGTTTAGGCCCCACAAGAGCGCGACGAGGGTGGCAAGCAAGGAATGGCGAAGGTTCACGCTCCTCACCCTGACAGAGAGGAGAATGAAGCACCAGCGTTGATTCGTACCGCATAGCATGTACGTTTGCTTCATGATAGAGATCGGAGCGCTCCGTGCGCTGGCAGCGATTGAGCACCATGGTTCCGTCATTGCAGCATCAGAGGTGATGGGCTTCAGCCCGTCTGCGGTATCGCAGCAGATCAAGAAGCTGGAAAAGCAGACCGGCTTCTCGGTCCTGGAGCGGCATGGCCGAGGGGTGCTGCTGACAGAACGCGGACTTGCCTTGGCCGCTTATGGGCGCCGCATTCTCGCCGAACTGGAAGAACTCCAGTCCACGCTCCTGGCCGATCCCGCCAAACCGTATGGCCGCTTGAAGGTGGTGTCCTTCTCCACGGCGTGCCGGGGCCTGGTGGGGCCGATGCTGGGCATGCTCGCTTCCTCCGGAACTGATCTGGACGTCACTGTGCTGGCTGAGGACCCACGTGAAGCGGTGGCACGCGTAGCCGGCGGGGAAGCCGACCTCGGCATCGTCCACGACTGGAACTCCGTCCCTCTTGTGATTCCAGAGCACGTAATGCTCGAGTGGCTTTGCGATGACATCGCGGATCTTCTGGTTCACCGCAACCATCCCCTGGCAGGAAGGGCGGAGGTGGAAGCTGCCGATATGGTTGATGAGCGCTGGATCAGCACCCCGCACGGCGCCATCTGCAACGAGGCCCTATTGCGAATTTTTGCCGATCTGGGCCGTGTCCCGGATATCCAGGTCTACGATCCGGACTTCGCAACCCACATCGCGCTGGTGGAGCAAGGGGCTGTGGTGGCGCTCGTGCCTCGTCTCGGCAGGCCAGCACTGCCCGCGGATGTGGTCACCGTACCGGTCCATCCCGTGCCGGCCCGTCATGTGGGGATGGTGCACCGCAGGACCATGACCGAAAGCCCGGGCATTCAGCACCTTGCCGGCCTCCTGCGCAAGATTGCAGGCCCCGCAGCGAACTAGAGGCCCCCTTGGCGCAAATTAACAAGCGTCCTCTCCGCATCACCCCCGGAGACTCTGACCGCCGAGCATCAGAAAGCCAGAAGCCCGGCTCCGGGCGTGCCCTGACGGTTTATGCAGCCTTCAGGCTGTATCCGGCCGCGGGCCGGGGGCCGCGATCCGCTGCACCTGGGTTCACTATGGTCTCGACAGTTCGGGCCGGAGCGTTGTCAGCTAGGGGGAAGACAAGTTTTTGCCGGCCACCTTGTGGCGGGGGGTGTCCCTATGCTTTTCGTCAAGCGGCTTGGGCGGGTTTCTCCTCGTAGAGGGTTCCGTTTCTGAGCATTGAGTAGATGACGTCGCAGCGGCGCCGCGCCAGGCAGACGACGGCGGCGTTGTGCTTCTTTCCCTGGTCCCGTTTCTTTTGGTAGTAGGCCTTCGAGGCCGGGTGGTGGCAGCTGGCGATCCAGGCGGATCTGAACAGGGCGTTCTTGAGCTGTTTGTTGCCGGAGCGTGCGGGGAATTCACCGCGGATCGAGGTGCCGGAGCGTCGTGTGACCGGGGCGATGCCTGCGTAGGCGGCGAGGTGTCCGGCGGAGGTGAAGGTGCCGGCATCGCCGATGGTCAGGAGTATCGTCGCTGCGGTCTTGATGCCGACTCCCGGGATGGACATCAAGACCTGGGAAAGAGGGAAGTCATCGAGGAGTTTTTCGACTTCTTCGGCCACGATGGCGCGTTGGTGCTTGAGTTCCTTGATTTGCGCCGCGACGCGGGGGATGACCAGTTCTACGGCTTCGGTGCCGATGACGGTGACGGTCTGCTCACCCAGTGCCATGAAGATCGCGTCGACCAGGGTCACCGGGTCCTTGCGGCTGCGGTTCCTGGCCCAGCGCAGCACGTTGGATCGTCCGGCGCCCCGCAGTCCCGTCGGCCCGGAGTACTTGATGAACAGCTCCAGGACCAGAGACCGGGTCAGTATCGTTCCCGGGAAGACGCGCTCCAGGGCGGGGAAAATCTGCAGCAGCAGGGACCGCAGACGGTTGATCGCCCGGGTGCACTCATGGGTAAGGTCCGCGTCGAATCCGGAGAGCACCTTCAGTGCGGCGAGCACCTCGCTGTCCCGGTCAACCGAGCGCAGCGTGTGCGGCATCGCCCGTGCCGTCTCGGCAATGATGAACGCATCCCGCGCGTCCGTCTTGGACTTTCCCGGGTACAGGTCAGCGGCTTTGCGCATCGCCAGGCCCGGCAGGTAGGCAACGGTGCAGCCGCAGTCCCGGGCCACGGCTATCGGCAGCGCGCCGATGGTGTTGGGCTGGTCCACGGTCACCAGCACCCGGCCGTGCTGCTGCAGGCCGGTGAAAAGCTCGCGCAGCCGAGCCTCGTCCTGCGGCAACGGCTTGTCAAAAACCCGCTCACCGGTCGCGTTCAACGCCGCGGCGTGATGCTCTGACTTGCCAACATCAAGCCCGCAGTAGACCTCGTAACCTTCGTCCATCCGGCGCTCCTTTGCACCACTTCTGGCCGCAGTCACGACACCCGATGCTGGCACCCACGTTACAAAGAGACCTGGCCCCCGCGGAAGGAGCCGGCCGTGTCCCTATCAGCAGTCAACGCGTGTCTCCGAACCTGGCGACAACACCCCCCGGATCATCAGTGACAGGGCAAGAAAGTCATACCAGGTCCAGCGACCAAGTCCCCGGCCTTCGGGGACGGAATAAATGTAACGGGCGCCGCACCAGAGAGTCGCGGGGGTATGCGTGGGAGATGCCGCGGAGTCGCGTGTGCGGGACGGGGCCTCTTTGGTGGTTCGGGTGGGACGATCGTGTCTCTGCCTGCGGTCTTCCGGCTCGAGCAGTTCATTGAATTCGGGGACCTCAAGGACGGTTTGCGGCATCAACGTGTTGACCAACACCAGCGAGGATTGGAGCAGGTGTAGGGCGAGCATGGATACTTCGGTAACCGATAAGGGTGTGAGGATCGACTTCCTGAAGGAAGATCTCGTCTTCACCGGCGAAGACTCTCCCCTTGCGAATCTCATGCTCTCCGTCTTGGGGGCGTTCGCGGAGTTTGAACGGGCTCTCATCGGGGAACGCCAGCGCGAAGGGATCGCCCTGGCCAAGAAGCGGGGCGCATACCGGGGCCGCAAGAAAGCACTCTCCGCCGAACGTGCGGCAGAACTCGCCCGACGCGCCGCGACCGGGGAACCAAAAGCCGCACTCGCCCGCGAATACGGAATCAGCCGCGAAACCGTGTATTAATACATCCGTCATACTGCCCGATAGAACGAAACTTGGCGGCTCACGACGCCTTCAGGAGTACCGGGCCAAGACGGGCCGGACGTGGCCCTGGCCGCCGTCGACTGGCTGGAGACCGACCTGGCCGGCTATAACGCCTTTAGGCGACCCGCGCCGGGCTGCTGCGGCGGGTGGGACGCGTCCCGGAGGCGCGTGCGGCGTATGCGAAGGCCATCGAACTGGCGGGTAACTCCGCCGAAACGGCCACCCTGAAGCGCCGCCGGGACCAGTTGCGATCCTGAACCAGAGTTTCCGTCAGGCCGGGATGAATTCCATCCGCCAATTCGTCTCCCAGAATTTTCCGCCATCGTTGGAGAACGCTTGTTCCCATCGCGGGTTCTCGGTCGTTGAATTCCAGGTGAACCGCACGCGAATAGGGGTGCCGTTCAGATTATCCTCCGCGAAGAAGGTGCCAATGCCGGAATCGAATTTGCCGACGACGGGAGTGTCAAGGGTCCCGGGGTTGCGGCCGTCCAACCACCAGATAGACCACGTCCCGAGGTCTGGCGAGTACGACCTGATGGCGGTGGCCCGCGCATCGCCACCGGGGAATCTCAGGAGGTTGTCTTCAAGGTTTCCGAAACCGCCGAGCGTCTTGGAAGTCGACGACAGGCCAGTGAACTCGGTCCACTCGGTGCATGCCGCGAAGAGCTGGTTGAGTCGCTCGTGTCGCACGGTCCAGGTTCCGATGATGAAGTCGAAGTCGGTCGGGCTGTCCTTTAGGGCTTCTAGCGGCACTGATGCTCCTTTTGTGGGTAAACGTACGTTGGACATACTCCCACCACAGGGATGACTCCTTTCGCATCTTTGTGGGTGATTTCTGGCTTGTCAGAATTGAGAGCGTAGTTTCGGTCTGAATCCGCCGGATTCGAGGAGCGAACTGGCGATGTAGTTGGTGACGTTTCGAAAGCCGAAGGCGGATCCGCGGAGGCCCAACAGCAATTCTTTGAGGCAAGTGATGACCAGATCTCACGAGATCGTGGAAGGTGAGACTGTGCCTTCTGGTGCGGTGATAGCCCCCGTTGGGGTGCGGTCCGCTAGGGGGAGCTAGAAGATTGCTCTGAAATAGGCCAGTAAACGCAGCAGGGCGGCTTTTTCGGCAAACGTTCTAACTGACGGGTAAGTGGCCCCTCAGTCACGCACCTGAAACGGCCCATTTTCTGTGATGTGATGTGGAAATGGGTCCGTTCAGTGAGAATGTCAATCTGAATTGAGCCCACTTTGGCGGGAAATCGCAGCTTGACTTGAGCCATCTGGGCGCGGCTTTGTTGTCCACTCTCGAAATCCTTCGGGAATTGTGGGCGGTGATGGGCCGCCTGCACCAGAGAGACGCGGGGATGCGTGGGAGATGCCGCGGAGTCGCGTGTGCGGGACGGGGCCTCTTTGGTGGTTCGGGTGGGCGATCATGTTTCTGCAGGTGGGCCGCAGAGCATTGGACAAAAATAGTCTTTGCGTAGATAATCTCTGTATAGATTATCTACGCAGGGAGGCCACTCATGTGGGAGTACGAGAACAACATCGAGACCAGCGCCACACCCGAGGCGATCTGGGGACTCTGGGCCGACGTTGAGAATTGGGGCGCCTGGAACGCCGAGATCGAGAAGATTGAGATCAGCGGCCCGTTCGCGGCAGGCACGCAGATCGCGATGACGCCCCCGGGGGACGATCCGATACTCCTGGTCATCGCCGAGGCGGTCGAAAACGAACTATTCGTCGACGAGGCCCGCTTCGATGGCCTGCTTCTGCGCACCACCCACCGGATCGAGCGAATCGATCAGGACCGGATCCGTGTGGTGTACCGGCTGGAGATCACGGGTAGCGGCGCCGACGAAGCCGGCCCGCAGATTGGGCCGGGCATCACCGCCGACTGGCCCGACACGATGACTGCTTTGGTAAGGATGGCTCGCGGCTGATGCCCCTCAGCCCCGGCGACAGCCCCGGATTCCTGCTCTGGCACGCCACGCTGCGCTGGCAGCGCGACATCGCGGCAGCTCTTGCCCCGCTCGGTCTCACCCATGTGCAATTCGTGTTGCTCGCCTGCGCCTGGTGGCTCAACGCGCAGGGTGAGCATCCGAACCAGCTGGCCTTGGCCCGCCAAGCCGGCACCGACGTCAAGATGACCTCCCAGGTCTTACGCACGCTGGAAGACAAAGGACTCATCGAGCGTGAAGTCGACCCGGCCGACACCCGCGCCAAACGGCTGCACGTCACCGACGCCGGAGCCGACTTGGCGCCACGCGCAATTGCCGCCGTTGAGCTCGCCGACGCGCAGTTCTTCCGGCCGGTGCCCCTCAACGCCGTGGTAACTCTACTGAGTCGCCTGACCCATCCCGAACCTGAAACGCCCTCAACGACAACCGAGGGCGACGAACTGGCGATTCACTGGCCAGAACCGACCGATACACACCCTCATACCGACAAGAAAAGTCCTCCTAGGCGTCGGTGAGTTGTTGGTTCTTGGTGTGGGCGAGGCGGTAGGAGTCGGTCCCAGTTTCGATGATGGTGCCTTTGAACGTGAGCCTGTCCACGATCGCTGCGCAGAGGCGGGGGTCAGTGAAGGTCTTTGTCCACCCGGAGAACGATTCGTTGGTCGCGATGGCCACGGATGCTTTTTCTTCTCTCTCGGTGAGGACTTGGAAGAGGAGCTCGGCGCCGCGTTTGTCCAGTTCCATGTAGCCCAGTTCGTCGATGCAAAGTAAATCAACGCGGCCGTAGCGGGCGATGGTTTTGGCGAGCATCTTTTCGTCTTCGGCTTCGACGAGTTCGTTCACGAGCCGGGTCGCGAGGATGTATTTGACCCGGAAGCCTTTCTCGGCGGCTGCTGTGCCGAGTCCGATGAGTAGGTGTGATTTCCCGGTGCCGGAGTCCCCGATCAGACACAGGGGTTGGCCTTTGCGGATCCAGTCACCGGTGGCGAGGGTGTTGATCGTGGCCTGGTTGATGTTCGGGTTCGCCTCGTAGTCGAAATCGCCGAGCCACTTGTCACGGGGGAAGTTCGCTGACTTGACCCGTCGGATCGAGGAGCGGCGGTCCCGGTCATCACACTCCGCCAGCAAGAGCTCGGCCAGGAATCCCTGGTAGGAGAGCTGTTCCTTCCCGGCAACACCCAGGGCTTCGTCCAGGACTGCCCTGATGGTGGGCAGGCGCAGCCGGCGGCAGGCCTGGTCCACGGCAGCAACCGCTGCCTGTTCGGTCAGGCCGCGACGGCGGCGAAGACTCTGGGACACAACTACGGGTGCGGTCGGACTCATGAAACCTGCTCCTTGGATGGTGGGGTCGGGGATGGTTGGGTGCGGTGTTTGAGCAGATCGTCATAGCCGGCCACTGTAGGGAGCGGACGTTTGTCCGGAGGGAGACCGGCGATGACCGCTGCAGGGTCGGTGAGGCGGCGCTGGGTGAGACTGACAACGCGGTGCTCGAGAACATCGGCTTTTGCACCGGAACCGCAATCGGGCCGGACCCACCCCGTCTGTCGTTCGTTGGCCACGCGCCGGGCTTCAACGGCGACGACGTCCGCGCTGACCGCACCAACCTTCAGGGCCGCGGTGATCCCGGCAATGACGTCTTCTGCTTCCATGGCCCGGTGGAGGAGAAGCACGTCGATGAGTTCCCTGGTCGCTTCAGCATCGCCATCGGTCCTTCGTGCCGCCGCCCAGAAAGCGTCATGGGCCGGGGTGAACTTCCCGGATTCCCGGGCCTGGGCCAGCGCCGTGGACCCAGGCAACGCGCCAGGTTTTATTTTGAGTACTTCCAAATAGTGGTCCAGCTTCACACTTTGCCCGCCCCGGGCAACCGTCCTGGGATGGGCCGCGATCAGCACCCTTCCATCGAATACCCGCACCTCGGTAGCGCGCAGGGACACCCGGACTTTGCGGTTGATGAACCGCACCGGAACGGAGTACTTCGCGGAACGGACCGTCACGAGCGCGGAACGATCCACCCTGGGCGTGAGGATCAGGCCCGGATCGAAGTCCTCTGACGGCAACGGTGCCAGCAAGGGCTGTTCAACAGCGAAGTCCTGCCCGATAGTGCGCAGCCGCTGGGAGATCCGGCGCCGGTCCTCATCCTCGTCCCAGCCCCGCAGCTTCTCGTTCAGCTCGATCAAGGACTCCACGACAGGGACAGGAGTCAGGAAATTCCGCCGGAATCTTCCGACTTCACCCTCCACGCCGCCCTTTTCATGTGCGCCGGACAGTCCTGGTTCGCAGTAGAAAGCATCCAGCCCAAAGTGGGATTTGAACAACACCCATCGCTCGTTCTCGACGCGTTGACGGCCAGCACCATAGACAACCTTGGTCACCGCTGAGGTGAGGTTGTCGTACCGGATGTGCTTCCTCGGTACGCCGCCGATGGCGTTGAACGCTTCGATATGGCCTTCCAGAAATGCTTCCTGCCCGCAGGTCGGGTATACGCGATGGACAGATTTTCCAGAGTTGCTAAGCCGGAAAGCGAACATGTAGCACCGGGTCCTGACGCCGTCCAGATCCACCCACACGTCCCCGAAATCGACCTCGGCTTCAGCGCCGGGCGCGTGTTCCTGAGGAATGAACACTTCAACCGCTGCTTTCCCGGACTCGAACGCAATCTCTGCACGGCGGGCCTTCACATACTGGCGGACCGTCGAATACGAGATCACCGCCTGGTGCTCATCAACCAGACGGTCGAAAACACGCTGCGCGGTATGGCGTTGCTTCCGTGGGGCATCGAGATCCACGATGAGCATGTCATCAATGACGGACCTGAAACGGTCCAGCTTCGGAGCCGCGCGGGCATGGACTCTTCGGGTTGGTGGTTCAGCCGCAGCGAGGGCCTGACGGACAGTCCTGCGAGAAACCCGGTATTCCTTGCCCAGCGCCCGGATTGATGATCCATGGACCCGGGCGTCCCTCCGGATCCTGGCAAATAGCTCCACCCTCAACTCCATCACTGCCTTCCACTGTTGGAAAAACAACCTTGATGAAATCAACGGTGGGGCGGGCTCAAGTCAAACTGCGATTCATCGACCGGCGAGCCGCCAAGTGGGCTCCAACCAAACTGCAGAAGTGGTCTCCAAACAAACTGCCATAATCACCCGTAAGATCGCGGGAGCAAGATCCCATCAGCCGTCGGCGTGGGCAAAAAGCCATTCTGGGGGAAAAATGCAGCAGCGGCCAATCGTACGTACAGTTCAGTATTGGCGGTTGGTGGACAACCACACCCGGACCCCAGTCAAGGAACAAGACGGGAGCGCAGTGCTGAAACAGGCGTACGGCGCCCCCATCACGCACCGTGAGTATGTCAACCTGATTCAGGACCACTGAGACGGCCTGATCCAGGACCACCCCGTCCTTGCTGACCAGCTCCCAACACGCTTAAGGCCACGGTTGATTTCCCCGCCGGAACAGCCACCTCGTGGACCTCCGTGCAGACATCCGTAGTGAACTCCGCCCCGTAGAGAAGCGCTCGGGTCCGGTGCTGCGCTCTTCTGTTGGCCAGCGGGCCCTGTTTCTTGCGGGTTTTTACCGCCTAGGGCATGAGTGCTTCTTCGTCGGAAAGTTGGTGGACTTCTATACGGGCGTCTCTGAACCTCGAGAACAGCAGTACGAGGGAGGCCAGTAGGAGGAAGGCGGCGGCGGCCCAGAGCGCCGTATCGGTACCCGCGACGGTGGCTATGACGCCGCCCAAGGGGGCTCCGATGACGATCATTCCCCGGTTCAGCGAACGCCTCGTGGCACTCATGCGGGCTATGAGCCTGTCCGGCGTCACAGCCTGCTGGTAGCCCATTTCCAGTGGCCCTTCGACTCCCATGGCCATGCCGAATAGCAGCTGCCCGGAGCCGGCCAGGGCAAACGCGGCCCACAACTCTCCCGGCCAGTGCAGCGGCGAACCGTAAATCTCTCCAGTGCGTTCCCCGCCGGCGGCGAGGGGCGCCAGCGCCACCAAGGCGATAGCAAGGGGTTGGGCCAGGCGCGCCGCAACCATGGCGTTGCCCGTACCCCATCGGTGCCCGAGCCGGGTGGACAGTGTGGTGCCGACGACGGCCCCGATTCCGGAACACCCCATCACCAAACCCAACCCCAAGGCACCCAAACGAAGGTCATTCAGAATCACGGTCGGCAAGACAGCCCCGAGGATGGCGGAACCGATGAACCATATGTGGGTACTCCACGCCAAGGGCGCCAGATGGGAATGGCCATAAACCCACCGCAGACCCTCCCCGACCTTGTGGCGAAGTCGTTGTTTGCTTCGAACTGGCGCCTGGCCGGATGGCCGTCCCAAGGTAAAGAGAACGGATGCCGAGAAAAAATACGACACGGCATCCACAAGAAGAGCCACAGGGGCTGTCACCACTGCAACAAGACCACCGGCTACGGCGCTTCCCGTAGTTTGGGCCACGGTGTCGCTTTGCTGGAGCCGGGCGTTCGCCTTGGTCAGCAGGGATCTGGGGACCAGCTGGGGGAGGAAGCTCTGATACGCGGCGTCACTGGTCAGCGCGAGGGTTCCAAAGGCGAACATGAGGATTAGCAACGTCGGAACCGAGAGGGCCCCTGTCACTGCCGTGACGCATACGCCGGTGAGGATCAGGCCACGACCGAGGTCTCCGCCGATGAGTATCGTTCGGCGGGGGAAGCGGTCGATCCAGACTCCGGCAACCAGCCCGAATAGTAGATATGGGGTCCACCTGGCAGCATTGACCAGCCCCTGGTCCAACGGCGTGCCGTTCATCGTCACCAAAATCAGAACGGATAAAGCCAAGGTAGTTATATAGGTGCCGAAATCGGACACCGTCGAGGCCAACCAGAATCTGACAAAGGCCGGATAGCGGCGAAGCTTCGGCTCCATTGCGGAAGAGCCGTTGGCAGAGATTCCCACGTTTCCCCCAATCCTCTCGTAGGCATAGAGCCTAGCGTGACGTAGGGCACAGGCAGTTGCGGGGCCGCAGGCGTAGTCGTCCCCTGATTAGCTGATGGGTGTTTGGCGCTCGCTCAGCGGGTGTTGGCGAGGGTGCGCATGAGGGTGACGTCCCGGGTCCTCGCGGCGCGCCGGACGAGCGAGACCGCCATGATCGGGGCGAAGTTGCAGCACCAACGCCACAGCCGGTCGGCGTCGATTGGATTAGCAATATCAGCGAGCTGACGGCACCGGCGGCGGATGGCCGCTTCGCTACCGGCTCCAGTCATGGCGAGGTCGGTGAGGTCCATCGCTGGATCGCCGATGCACGGGCGAGGGTCGATCGCGACAATTCGGCTGCCGTTACCCGTCCGCAGAATGTTGCCGGGATGAAGATCGCCGTGAAGAAGCGAATCCCCTTCAGTTGCCATATCCAACGCAGCCTCGCGACACCGGCGCCAAACTGTCGCATCGATCGGGGACTCCCGGAGAGTACGCCTGCGTCGATCCCACAACTCGAACACGAACTCCACGCGCTCATGGGCGCGAGGAATATCAGCGGGCAGTGTCCCGCGCGGTAGGTAGAGGTCGCCGATGAGGCCGGCAACATCGGCGATGCCCGATGCATCGGCGGCCAGCTCGGTGGACTCGGGCAGCCATTCGAGCAGGATCGCACTACGGGCGGCATCCGCATCCACCAGGTCGACGACGGCGGGGGCGTCCGTCCAGTACGTCAGCGCAGCCGCCTCTTGCTCCGTGACCGACCGGTCAGGGGAGAGCTTGAGTGCGTACTGGGTTCTTCCCGTGATCGAAACGCACTCGACAACGGCGCCCGTCCCGCCCGCACGGACAGCCTGAGGCTCGAGCGCCCACTTCTGACACAGCTCCCCAACAAGCGCTCCGAAGTCGTCGATCCAGGCCGCAGCCGAGGGGCCGAATCGATCGAGAAGTCGGTCACGGGCATCATTAGGCAACGCAACCGGGGTCATGAGGCGATGTTAACTGCTGCGGCGCCACCATTGCGAAGGCGCCCCGGTCAGGCATTCCTCAGCCGGTGCCGATTGGCCCGAACCATTGAATCCGGCCGTCGATGGCGCCCACGCGGACGAGTTACACATGGATATCAACGGCGGCGTCAATGCCGAGCTTTGCAGCGTTCCTAGACCGGGCTTGTCAGTGATTCGTCTTGGCCGGAGTCAGCCAACGTGACCCCAGCGACAGACCAGTTCTCCCTTGACAGTTCTTGGAGGGTGACCCTGATGGTGTCCGGCCGTATTTCCATAACGCGCGCATACGTCGCCGTAAGTTCGGCGAGCAGCTGGCGTTTCTTGGCTGTCGAGGACGGGCTGGCGTTAGAGACCTGGATGAGGGGCATGGTTTAGTCTTGCATTGAGCGCTCCCCCCTCCCACAGCCTTCCTATGTGGTTCCTGGAGGCCTTTGCGAAATGTGGACGGTAATTCTCTGCGTCGAGATGAATCGCTGTTCCATCAGAGGGTGAATGGCAGCCAAGACATTTCTCATGCTTTGGTACTGAACGTGGACTGCGCCAGTCTTGAGTAGAGGTTCTAGGTGAGCGACCCGATTTCGCAGCAGGTGGATCCCGGCGACATCCTTGGTAACGGCGTCTTCTGCGCGGGCGTTGTGGGGGAATGCGTCGGCTAGAGCGTCTTTCCACAGCAGTTTTCGCCCCGGCGTCTTGTCCGGCAGCAGGAATCTCCATGTCCCGAAGCTCATCTGCGCAAGAATGTCGGCGTGCCCCATCTGTGCCGCACGCCTTTTGGTTGCCTTTTCTGCTCGTCCAGTGGCTTCTCGGATGTCTTTGCCTTGCTGCGTGAGCTTGTACAGCAGGGGAGAGGGGTCTGTGAGCCAGTCCCGGCCGTGCATTCCTCCGGAAGGATTGATCTGCGTTGCGTTCCAGACGCTTAGCTGAGCATCGATCGCATTTCGGAGAACGACCTCGAAGAAGTGCAGGGATTCATACACCGCCCCGGACAATCCGATGTTCCAGTGGTAGAGCTGGATCGCCTGTTTCCGGTTGCCGCCCGTGGCGGCGAGATAGGGCCCGAGGCGCGGCGTCGAAATGTACCCGCGAAAGACTTCCCATTCCGGCGATTTGGGTTGGGGTTGCGGGTGTGAAGGCATCTCCGTAGACTACTGGAGAAGGCGGGGACAAGTTCTCCGTTCATAGTTTTACCCTGAGGCCTGACGATTGAGCATCGTCGGGCCTTTGGCATTTTGCGGCATCGTCATTACAACGGAGCTCAGGTCGCGTCGGCGGTTCTGACGCGGATGCGCTCCCTGACTATTGGTTCCATAGCCCGGGCTGTACATCACCAGGTCGGCTCGTCCGGCTGCTCCGCCGAAAGCCTGCCGACAAGGCTGGAACGTCGCCCTGGGTGCGCTTTAGAGCTGGAACCAATACCGCCAGGCGGAGTCGTCCGCGGCGGCTCCGTGTTGGGCCGGGGAACCGCGCTGACTCTGGATCGTCCGGGCGGAGGCAATGTTCCCGGCCTCGCAAATGACGAGCACGCGATCCAGGGGCTTGAGGACCAATGCTCGGGAATGTCACGCTAAGCCGGTGGGCCAGGTCGCGGTTGGTGACCGGCCATCGCCATCGCCTCCAACGAATCCTTCTCCGGATGGACCAAAACCTTCACCGACCCACGCTTGTGCGCCGCGATCGTTGACCGTCTGACCTTCAATGGCACGATCATCGAAACCGTCACCGATTCATACCGGCTCGCTGCCACACTGGCCCGACAGACAGTCCGATAGGAGGTTGCCTAGAAGCCCTGCAAGTCTCCGGATTCACAGCCGGGCAGCCATGGGTTCAGGCGGAGCAGGTCAGATTCGTCCGTGGCCAAACGCATGCCTTTAACGGCAGAACGGGGGCCTGACAAATGTCAGGCCCCCGGTCTGATCTGACCGCTCACGATGGAGTTGGCTTGTGGGCCAACGTTGGATCAGCCCACGGTCAGGCGCTACGCGATTTGGACGATGTAAACGCTGACCAGAACCGAGAATCGGTAGCACGTAGTGAGCGGGTTAACTGGACCTCGCCATGGGCTCCAGTAGTAGGCATTGCTCACCGTGGCGTAGTAGGTGCGGCCCATGTTGTTGCCGGGGCAAAGCTGCGACACTGCGTTGATGTAAGTGTTGGTGGACCCCGCATATGCGTAGCAGTACTGAGAGCCATCCGAACGGAGCACGCCGTAGAACTCTGTGCTGAGCGAGCAGTTGGCCTCAACAATCATGGGCTTTGGTGCAAGCTCGGCTTCGCGCTGGAGCTTCTTAATTTCCGCCGGAGTTTTTTCGGGAAAGTACTGCCGTATTTCCTTTACGGTTTTGCCGGCAGCGATCATGCGGTCGATAGGCATGAGCTCACGGACTTCGGCATCAGTGAGCTTGATGCTGTTCGACGGGTCAATAATTTCTTCGGCAATGACCTGTGTGGTTTCGCTAACGACGCGTCCTGGACTTGCAACAGCCCCTGTGGACCCAGCCCCCAGAGCCAGAGCCAGCAAAGCGACAACGGTTCCGGTCCGCAATCCCCATTTTTTCATTTCTATTCCCCCAATATTTTTTTGATGTCAAAACTTTGCCGCATACGGCAGTCAGATTAATTACACAGAGCAAAGTATCAGCCCGCCGATGGGGCGAGCTGATGTCTAAAATGGATTCTTCTCTAGGAAGATGGAACGCTTTTCTACTTACCCTGGGGCGAGTACTCCGGATAGTAGCGTCGGATCTCCTCGACGGTCTTGCCAGCTTTGACCATTCGCTCTACCGGCATCAGTGCCCGCACTTCATCGTCGCTTGAGCGGACGCTGTTCCATGGGCCTATCGTCTTGAAGCAGAAGTCATTCGGATCGTTCAACTTGGCCGGGTCGTAGCATTCAGGGTGATCTGAGCCCACTTCGGACGTCACCGCCGGCGAATTATCCTTCGAAGGGTGCTCCGCGGAAGCGTAAGCCGCGGCTGCGCCGAGGCTCAGCGTCGCCGCGAGCCCAATACTCAGACCGACGAGCTTCGTGTTCTTAGTCATCATTCCCCCAATACATCGATAACCTACCTCGAAATAGCGAACCTACCATCCCGGAGCAAGGGCGTCCATTGCCGTAATTCACTCGTGATGTTTCGCCGAGGTGAATGGCGCACCTAATGCATCGATTCACCGGGCCGAGTAGGACGATCATGGCCACGACATATTACCCACAGTCGTACGTGACCTCGCGAACAACTCCACTCTTGACCCCATCCCGGCTCTCCTGCACTTGACCCCGATATTGATGGGATCAACGCTCACAGGTGGGTGCCATTCAAGCCGTCATTAGGTCCGGTATGTCGCTCAGGTGGGTACCGTTCGGGGCGTCCTAGTGGGCGCCGATCAAAGTTGACACATTCAACCGGTGCACAATCGGCAAGAGCAAGTAGTGCGGAAATCGAAGCGCCACACGGACCGGTTTCCGGTACGCTCGGCGGCACATGGCAGTGATGGAACCAATCCGGGGGAACGGACACTATCAGGTATGAGCACCGACGAAGAGCTGTGGCGAAGGGCAATTGAGGGGGATTCCCTGGCGTTCGGGGAGATCTTCGACCGGCACCACCTGCGCGTCCTCAGACACAGCTTCCGTGTCCTGGGCGTCAAGGAAGACGCTGAAGACGTCACCGCGATAGTTTTCCTGGAGGCATGGAGGCGACGGCGTCACGTCCGTATCGTCAACGGCTCACTGATCGCCTGGCTACTCGTGGTCGCCCACAACACCATCAGCAATTCGATGCGCTCCCGGCGCCGCTACCAGCAGATGTTGGCGCGGCTGCCCGAGGGAACACATGAAACGGACCCGGCCGACGACATCACGGACCGGCTTGCGAGGGCCCAGTCGGCCGCCGCCGTACGTTCCGCCTTTCATGGTCTTCGACGTCAGGACCAGGAGATTCTGACCCTGTGCGTGCTTGAGGGGTTCTCAATGGCTGACGCCGGTCAAGCGCTGGACATCCCCGCCGGCACCGTGAAGTCCCGCCTCAGCCGGGCAAAAGCAAAGCTCGCGGAGAAGATGACCTCCCTCCCCCACAATGCAGACCTTGCAAGGAGCACACCATGAGCTCAGAAGTTCAGTTTGATGAAAAGCGTCGGCGCGTGGTCAGGGGCCTCCTGGTGGCAACCGTCAGGAAAGACACGGCCCAGCCAAGGAAGCGTCGCATGTTCGCGATCGGTCTGATCACAGCAGGGTCCTTGGCGTTGGGGACCGGAGCTTTCGCAACTGCCGGCCAACTCGGCTGGATTGCGCTGCCGTGCACCAGCCAGGAGGCATGCTCACCCTCCTACGCGCCGGTCCCGTCATGGCCGGTCAATGACAGCGGGCAGACCTACGGCGTGCAGGGTGACAGCCCGGTGGCTCCGGTCCTCGTGCGCGTCATGGCGACGAACGGCAAGGAAGGCTATGCGTTCTCTATGGAGTTGCAGGGCCCCCAGCCAACCAGCCCGGAGGACGCAGCAAAGAATTTCTCCACCCCGAGACCAAACCGGCAGGTTCCGGTTTACCTCAGCGACGGGAAAACGCAAATCGGAGTTTTTCAAGCCGGATAAAATAAACTCGATTTAGGTATTGCCAGAACACCTCCTGTTTCGATACATTCTCCACACCACACTGGTGGTCATGTCGAAACATGGGGGGAATTTGAAAATATCCATCAAATTCGCGCTGCCGCTTTTATCTGCATTCATTGTCGGATTCCTCGGCCTGCTCGGCGTCGGCGCCGCGCAGGCCGCGACGGGCAGCGCAGGCTACTACGGTCCCATCAGCGGCTACAGCTACAACAACTGGTCAGAGGTCTACGCCAGCAGCCGCACCTATGCGGTCGCAAGGGTCCGGACCACCGCTTCATCCGTTCCGGCGGGGTACATGTCGGCCAATGCGCGGCTGTTCCTCTCCAATGGGACTCTGTGCAGGGAAACAGGTCATGTTTACACAGGAGGAGCAGCTAAAGAGTTCTCCCTAGGTACGAACTATTCCGGTTGCGCTCTTCCCTCCGCCTATTACGGATGGTCCGTGACCGGTGCGTGGAATGGCGGCGGATATAACTACTACTACGCACCCCAGAGCCCCTGGGTAAACGGCGTTTAGGGGGAAATGTCATGAAAAAGAATGTGAAGAATCTTTCACTTGGCGCCGCGCTCGTCGCCTCACTGGCATTGGGAGGTACCGCAGCTTTTGCAGCCCAAGACGCCCTTCTGGTTCAGGTTCCTGGCACCGGATCACCGGTCGCACCGGAGTTCGCCCGCAATGCAGCTGGCCTTACCTACGGGTCGGCAGCCAAGGCTGTTTCTCCAGAGACGGAACCTGACCTCATCCAGGCACAGGGAGAGGGCGGGGTTGAGGGCTACGTTTTCAAGCGTGACCTCGACTACCAGCCGACGTTCAAGAGCCCTGCAGAGGCCGCTGAGTGGCAGAACGCGAACGCCGGCAAGCATGTTGCCATCGGGCTCTACGATTCCTCGGGGACAAAGCGCGTGGGCACCTTTGTGATTACACCTCCGACACAGGAGGAGATCGACAAGGCCCAGCGCTAGCCGGTGCCGACGGCCGCCCGGACAAAGGAGCCGTCCCGACGGCATTGATTTATGGATCGAGATAGCGCCCACTGACGAGTGGGCGCTATCTTTCCGTCAGACGCCAAGGGGCGACGTGTCCTGGGAGCCGGCAGCGACAGCCTTCATCACGGCGCCGATGGCGCACGGAAGGGCATCCTTGGAACTGACACGGCTCACCGGCCGCCCACGCCGGTGCATATGCAGCCCAGCTGCCCATCCGCAATCGTGACCCCCGCAGATCTATCCAGGGAACCACACGTGGACCAGAGGACCATTCGGGCATACTTGCGCCGAACGTACGACACCTTAATGCCTTCCGGGCTGGAGGACAGCCCGCGAGATGAAATCGGACCAGCTTCAGTCCATCTCCTGGCCGCTGGTGCCTGTGAAGGCGGCGCTAAGCCGATCCCTAGTGGTAACGATGGTTGCCTCGGTTCGTTGAGCCTGTATGGCTAAACATAAATATTTGACTGCGGCCGAGGAGGCCTCGTACGGGAGATTCGAGGCGCAGGCCCCGGAACAGGCGGTGTTGGAGCGGTTTTTCTTCCTGGACGACGCCGATCTGGACCTCGTCGCGCAACGGCGCGGTGATCGCAACCGGCTCGGGTTCAGTCTCCAGCTGGTGACCGTCCGACACCTGGGCACGTTTCTGGAGGACCCCCTCGACGTACCGACCACGGTGGTGGATTATGTGGCCGGACAAGTCGGGGTGGCGGATCCGTCGTGCGTGAAGGGGTACTTGGAGCGGCGGCCGACGCGGTTTGAGCATCAGGCGGAGATCGCCGAGGTATACGGTTATGTCTCCTACGCCTCGGCGGAGGCGGAGTTGATCGACTGGTTGGACGGGCAGGCGTGGACGACCGGTGATCAGCCGGGGCCGCTGTTCTACGCGGCGGTGGGATGGTTACGTGCGCGGAGAGTGCTGCTGCCGGGGGTCACGACGTTACGGGACGAAGTGGCCAGTGTCCGTAAGAAGGCGGAGACCAGGCTATACGCCGCCCTGGCGCGGGCGGTGACCGGCGGGCAGGCCCTTGAGCTGGAGAAACTGCTGCAGGTGCCCGAGCGTAGCCGTTGGTCGCAGTTGGAGATGTGGCGCAAGGCGGGGAAGAACACGACCGGGCGCGGCATGGTCATGGCGCTGAACCGGGTATCGGAGATCGCCGGGCTGCACCTGGGCGAGGTGGATGTGGCCGGGGTGCCCAAGCGGCGGTTGATTGCCCTGGCGAAGGAGGGCAGGAACGAGACGGCGACCAAGCTTGACCGGTTGCCGTACGAGAAGAAGATCGCCACGCTGCTGGCCACGGTGCGGTGGCTGGAAGTTAGCGCCACCGACGACGCCCTGGAACTGTTCGACGTATTCATGTCCAACGAGCTGATCGGGCGGGCAAACAAGGCCGCGGAGAAGGCCGCGCTAAAGCGGGCGCCGGTGGTCGCCCGGCACGCCCGGGTACTCAAGGCGGTGGTGGAACTTCTGCTCGAGGCCGAGGGGGCGAGTGAGGAGATTCCGTTGGGCCTGATGTGGGCGATGATCGAGCACCAGGTGGGCTCCCGGGCGCAGATCGCCGCGGCGGTGGAGGGAATCCAAGAGATCATCCCGCCGCCGCAGGCCGAACCGGAGGGGCAATGGCGGGAGGCGGTCGTTGAGCGGTACGCCACCGTACGCGGCTTCGCCAAGGTGCTATGCGAGGTAGTCGGGTTCGCGGCGACCGCCGACGCACACAAGATCCTTGCGGCGATGCAGGAGCTGGCGCATCTGCTGGACCTGCGGGAGACGGTGAAGGTGCCCAAAGGGTACCTCGATGCCCGCAAGGTCGACCTGTCGGTGGTGCCGAAGGGCTGGTGGCAGAAGCTGGTGTTCCCCGCCGGCAGACCCGAGGAAACGGTGGACCGCAACGCCTACGTATTCTGCGTTCTGGAGCAGTTCCACACCGCGCTCAAGCACCGCGACATCTTCGCGGCCACCTCAGACCGCTGGTCAGATCCCCGGGCCCGGCTACTGTCGGGCCCGGCGTGGGAGAACGCGAAGGGCCCGGCGCTGGGCGCGTTGCTGCTGCCGGAGCAGCCCGACTCACTGCTCGCCGAGCATGCCGGGACCTTGGACGCAGCATGGCGAACGGTGTCCGGCGGGATGACCGCCGGCGGGGACATCACCGTGGACACCGACGGCCGGATGCACCTCGGCAAGGACGACGCCCTGGAGGAGCCGCCCAGCCTGAAAGACCTGCGTACCCGTGTAGCGGGCATGATCCCGCGCGTGGATCTGTCCGAACTGGTGCTCGAGGTGATGGGCTGGCACCCGGACTTCACCGCCTCCTTCACCTCCGCAGCCGGCGGGTCCTCCCGGCTGACCGACCTGCACGTCTCGGTCGCCGCGCTGCTGACCGCGCACGCGCTCAACATCGGGTTCGGACCGGTGATCGCCGACGCTCCGGCGCTGACCCGGGACCGGCTCTCCCACGTCGACCAGCACTACATCGGCTCGGACTCCTACGCCGCAGCCAACGCGGTGCTCATCGATGCCCAGGGCGCCAGCGACCTGGCGCAGGCGTGGGGCGGCGGGTTGGTCGCCGCCGTCGACGGGATGCGGTTCATCGTGCCGGTCCGCTCCGTCGACGCCCGCCCAAACCCGAAGTACTTCCACCGAAAGAAGGGTGTGACCTGGCTGAACATGATCTCCGATCAGTCCGTCGGGCTGGCGGCCAAGGTGGTGTCGGGCACGCCGAAGGACACCCTTCACTTCGTGGACCTGCTCTACAACCCAGACGGCGGCCAGCGGCCCGAGGTGCTGATCACCGACCAGGGTTCCTACTCCGACATCGTGTTCGGACTGGTCACCTTGCTGGGGTTCGACTACCGGCCGGTTTTCGCTGATCTGCCCGATGCCAAGCTGTGGCGGATCAACCGGTCAGCCGACTACGGCCGGCTCGACAGGGCAGCCCGGGGAAAGATCGACGTTGAGAAGGTCCGCCGGCACTGGCCGGACATCTGCCGGATCGCCGCTTCGATCCACACCCGCGAGGTCTCCGCCCACGATGTCATCCGCATCCTGCAACGCGACGGACGTCCGACCGATCCGGGCGAGGCGGTGGCTAACTACGGCCGGATCTTCAAAACCCTGCACGTCCTCACCTTCGTCGATGACCCGGCCTACCGCCGGGAGATGAAAGCGATGCGCAACCTCCAGGAGGGCCGCCACGCCCTGGCCAGACACATCTTCCACGGCCGCGAGGGCAAGCTCCACCAGGCGTACCGTGACGGGCAGGAAGACCAACTCGGCGCCCTGGGCCTTGTCATAAATTGTGTGACGTTGTGGAACACGGTCTACCTCGACCACGCCCTGACCGCGCTGCGGGAACAGGGCTACCCGGTGCTTGATGCCGATGTCGTCCGTCTGTCGGCGTACGTGCGCCGGCACATCAACGTCCACGGTCACTACTCCTTCCAACTTCCGGACCTCGCCGGCGGCCGGCGCACGCTGCGCGATCCAGACCACCGCGACAGCAACGAGGAGTAAGAAGAGCCTGAGAGGCAACGGAACGCAACCGGCATTAAGGGGTGTCGGAAAACGACCATCTACCGACACCCCGACGCTGCCGGCGACACGCCGCGAAATCCATGTCGAAAACCCGCGCCGAAAATCAACGTCGGCAAACCCTGTGGTACAGGTATTCTCGACACATGTTGATCGGATATGCGCGCGTCTCCACCGCAGACCAAAACCCTGACCACCAAACGGACGCCCTCGCCCGCGCCGGCGTCGACCCGGCCAACATTTACTTCGACCACGCCAGCGGCGCCAAAGCCAGCAGGCCCGAGCTCGACAAAGCCCTCGCCTCCGCCAACCGGGCCGGCGACCAGCTCGTCATCACCCGCCTCGACAGGCTCGGACGCTCCGTCCTCCACCTCGTCACCCTCGGCGCAGCTCTCCGGGAAAGGGGTGTGGGATTGCGTGTCCTCGAGCAAGGCATCGACACCACGACCGCGGAAGGGCGGGCAATGTTCGGGATGCTCTCCGTCCTCGCCGAACTCCAACGAGAACTCATCATCGCCAACACCCGCGACGGCCTCGCTGCCGCCCGCGCCCGCGGACGAACCGGAGGAAGACGCCCCAAACTCACCCCCGACCAGGCCCACCACGCCCAACAGCTCTACGACGCCGGGGACCACACCGTCCAACGCATCGCCGATCTGCTTCAGGTCCCGCGCTCCACGATCTACGGCCACCTCAACAAAACAAGCATCGGGCGACGCCCCACCCCAACGCCGTGACCCGGCGTAACAGCAGTGCCGACCAGAACCTCTGCTACCTGGCCCACCGGCTTAGCGTGACTTTCCCGAGCATTGGTCCTCAAGCCCCATCCATGCCCAAGGCCTTCGCTTCGCCGAGCATCCGGCCCAACGCCCACGCAGCGAGTCCGCGCTTACGCGCCGAGGGCTTGATGCCAAAACCGATATGCCCGGCCCGCGCCACAAGGTCGTGGGTCTCGTGCCGCAGCGCGATCCCGCCAAGGACGTGGCCGTCGTCGATGATCCATCGATACGTACAACGGTCTGACTCGTCGGCTAGGCGTGCCACCCACGCCTCGAACCCGGCCGGCGTTTCGACCTTGTCGGTCTGCAGCAACCCGAAACCATCCTCATGGACACCGGGACCCCACTCTTCGTGTGCTTCAAGCCACGCTGTACGCAGGCTGCGCGTCGGCGCGATCAACTCAGGCATGCCACCACTGTATCGATGCACAGCAACACCTTGGCAGTTCGAGAACGAGCCGGAACTTCCCGAATGGCTCGGCTGTTTTTGACCCGAGTCTTCGGCCGATACTCGCGGGGTCCGCCAGTTTATCTGCGGTCGCGGGGCAGTCATTAACGACCCTTTGTGCGGGGTCGTTCTCTTGCTGCCCTTAGACACGATGTCTAATGAGGCACATTGTCTGGCCGTGCCGTTGCACTGGGAGGCGTGTGTGCGCCTAGTACTTCAGTAGGGGAGTGACGCTAATGGTGTCGGGGGTGATGTCGAGGCGGGTTGTGAAGCTGAAGTCCACCTCTTCGTCCAGGGGAAACACTGTGCCGGTGAAGAGGTCGATCTGGCTTCCGGTGACTCTGGCCTTGCCATCCAGGGGTGCAACGACCCAGCGGCCGTCGAAAGGTTCCACGCTGATTTCGGGGTAGGCGCTGATGACCCAGTTGATGGTTCCGGGAACGACGCGGTTGTTGGTGACGTAATAGAACGGGCAGTCCGGCTGGAGCCGTTGCTCTTCGGTCGCTCCCGTGGCGCAGCTGCCCAGATACTCCCTTGTCTTTGTCCCGACGTCGGTCCTCAGCTTTTCTGTTGCTTCAGTGCGCAGATTCATGGTGGCGGGGTCGACTGCCGCAGATACGGTGACACGACGGGCAGGGGCAGCGAAGTACTCACCGATCAGAGTGGCTTCGTACTCGCCCGGGTAGAACACGACAAAGGTGTTCCTGCCCTCGGGCATGTTCACCGGCACCCCGTTGACCGTGGCCTCGGCGGCGTTGACGACGGTGACATCGACGGTTGGCAGCCGTGAGTGCACGAAGGCCCAGGTGGTGAAGAACAGCCACTCGGTTCCGGTCCGCTCGAGCAGGAACTCGGTTTGTAGCCGGCTGCCGTCGACGGTGTAGTTCACGGGAACCATGACCTGGTTCTCGGTGCGCTCCTCGGCATCGCCGATTTTCACGTCCGCGATCCGTGACGCGGCGGTCTGCAGGGCTGTCCCGTCAAGCATGGCGGCATCGCTCCGTGGGACGGTGGCGTGGAGCAGGCCCAACGCCTTGCCGCCCTGGCCCTTTTGCAGGGCGGCCAGATATTGGCGGACGGGCTGCTGGGGGCTGGCGATGGAGCTGTTGACCAGATTGACGGCGACAATGGCTGCGGCGATGGCAAGCATCAGGCCCAGCAGCCACCGGGCCGCAATCTTCACCACCGCCTGATTCATCTCTGCCTTCTTTGCTATAGGTCTTGAATGTCTCTTTCGGATCCAATCTCGAGTCTTCCGGGAGTCCGCACCGCCCGGAATTTTTGCTTACCTGGCCGCCGGAACGTAATCGGGGTAGTACCTCTGGATCTCTTCCGTGGTCTTTCCGGCCGTCAGCATGCGGTCTATGGGCATGAGGCTCCGGACTTCCTCGTCGGAGGACTTCGTGCTGTTCCAGGGACCAATCGTCAGGTAGCAGAAATCGGCTGGGTCATGGAGTTTCCGCTCGTCATAGCATTCCGGATGGTCGGTCCCGGCGGCAGGTGACGACGTCCGGGACGGATGATCGTTTGGCGTTTCCTTGGCGGATCCGTTGGCGGCCACGGCGCCCAGTCCGAGCATCGAAATCAGTACGGCGCCGGATGCGGCGATCTTCAGTGAGTTCTTCATCGTATGTTTCCCCAATGTCTATGTGGTGGTCTTGCGAGGTGATGAGGGACCTGCGGTTCTGCCGGTTTTCTGTAGCCCCGGCGGCGTCTGGTTTCGCTTTTCCAGGTCTCACAGGGTCCGATTGGTTTTGTCGTTTGCGCCGGCGTATGACTGTCGTCAGTCTTTTTCCGGTACGGTCCAGCCTGGTGTGCGGCGGGGTGTCTATTTCGTGAGCGTGGCGATCCCGAGTTTGTTGCAGATGTCGGCGGGCCCAGGGATAACGCTGACGGTGTGGTCGACGACGCATTCCGTGAGTTGGGGGACGTAATGGCCGGCGTGGTTCTCGGATGGCCCAGAGATGAGCGGCTTGCCTTGGGCATCGGTGCTTTGCCCGTCCCAGCCGCCAGCCGTGCTGGGAGAGGTGATGAAGTCTGCGGGGATGAAGTCAGACGTGATCCCGCCCGGGTTCATGTTCTTGGCCCGGTTCACCCGGGAACGGACCGTTCCGATCCGGACGCCGAGTGCCGTGGCGGCTTCCCCGTAGCTGTAGCCGTTCATCACGCACAGCAGCAGGAGGTCGCGCTCACCAGAGTTGAGTCCGGCTGTTCCGTCCAGGAGATCCCGGACCTGCCGTTCGGTGTCCATCCGATCGTCCGCCGCGGTGGAATGATCCGGAACAACCGGTGAATGGGGAAGCCGGCCCAGGAACTGCTCATGCCTGCGGATGGAGCGGGCTTTGTTCCTTGCCGCGTTGGTTGCTACCCCCAGCAGCCAGGGAAGAAGGGAATCACGCTGCAGGGCCAGTCCCTTGCGCTGCCGCCATGCTTCCAGGAACGTGACTGATACGAGCTCTTCAGCGTCGTGCCACGACCCGGTGCGGCTCAGGCAGTACCGGAAGACCGCATCCGAGTGCCGGTCAAACAAAGTTCCCAGAGCATCGGGATCACCTTGGACGCACCTTTCCCACAGCACCGCATCCTGTTCCCCCATTTGTTTCATACCTAGTAGTGTCCGTTGCCTTTCAAAAAGTTCCCGCTGATTCGAATTTCCATGACGAGATGTCCGCCGGCTCGCCGGCGGCCGTGCATTCTCGGTCCCGTGCCGACTTTCGAGGCCATCGTCCCGACGCGTTCCTTAACTTCTCCGGGGCTTCAATCATCAAAGTGAGCCCCACAGTAATGGCCGATGCAGGCCGGGCCGGCGTCAAGGGGTGGGTGTGGGGGCGGTGTCGACTACCGAGGTCTTTACTGCTGTCCAGGCGGTTGCCGTTCCTGGGGGGATTGCCCCGTATCCGTCTAGATCCACGACCCTTTCGCCGATGAACTGGCCGTTGCCCGGATCCACGATGATTTCGTGACGGGTATTGGCGCTGCGGTCCACGCGCCCAATAGCGATGCCGATTCTTCCATCCAGGGTCGTCTGCCGGTCGACCAGAGTGACTCCGGGGATGAGGGCTGCCGCCCGGTACAGGGTTGCCCTTAGGTCGGCGGGAATCGTTCCTACCCGCAGCCGGGCGGAGATCCAGACGAGTGCCTGGTCGTCGGCGGAGTTTCCCGCACTTCCAGTCTGGTCACGGATAGTATCGAGAAGCTTGCCCGGGTCCCGGGGGAGTGCACCTAGTTCTTCGTCTGACCAGGGTGCGTCCACCCGCCGCAGGTCCCCACGTTCGGTCCGCCCCTTGGGAGTCCGGGCTTCAATTTCCTTGACTGCGGCCTCGGTGCCTTCGCCAAAATAAGTTACCGGGCGCGCTGGCTCGAAGTTCATCACCCAGGCGCCGCTCCGGTCGGCCGGAACATACAGCTGGCGGTCCTGGGATTCGAGCCAGTACAGGCGGCCTGCACCGCCTTCACCCTCATCGGCGTAGACGGCCCTGGTGTCGATTTTCAGGAACTGCCCGGGACCCAACACAGGATCAGAGGTGTTGATCGTTTGCTGCGCCGCCCCGTTAAGGGCTTCCACGGCCTCCGCCGTGGCCGGTGCGCGCCAGAACAAGCTGACGGCGTCCGTGGCGACGAGTCCTCCGGCGAGAACAGCCGCCGCAGCTGCCAGGAGGACGGTGCGTCGGACTAAGGGCCGTGGCCGCGATGAACGCGGGACCCGATTCTTGGCATCGCTGATCTGCCTTTCAGGTCGCGTTGCGATTTTCTGGAGGAGTTGGGCCCGGTTCCGGGCAAGGTCTGAAGCTGTAGGAACCAAAGGATCCGGGATGATGCTCATTGGTCTTGTCCTTTCAGTCGCTGCCAAACCGGCGGCGGACGCCGGCGCGCAGCCGGGAGAGACGGTTGCGGAGAGTGGAAGATGTGATGCCGAGTTGTTCCGCGGCCGCTTCGTAACTCAAGTCTTCGTGGATGCAGAGGCGGTAGATTCGCTGGTCGAGGCCACCGAGGCTCGAAATGTGGGCGTCGATGGCGGCGATCAGGTGGCGGTGCAGGGCTTCGTCTTCGACATTCCCGCCGGCCATGGCCGGATCTGTGGCCTCGTGGCGGTGGCGGTGTTCCTTGCGAAGGATGGCTTTGCTGTGGATTCGGCACGCTCCCATCAGCCACGGCAGCAGTGATTCGCCGCTGATGGTGATCCGATGGGAACTGTCCCAGAGACTAATGAAAGTTGCTTGGATCACATCATCTGTCAGGTGGCCGGGGACCAAAGAATGCGCCAGCCACGCTACTGGCCGGCTATGGCGGTCGTAGACCTCCGCGAACGCAGCCTGATTTCGTTTGACGATCTGCTCCAACAGGGTCACATCAGCTTGCTGTTGCGACGCTGGATCCGATACGGAAGCTTCCAGGCCCGTTCTCTGACCTGTCATTGACGCCCCCGTGTTGTCTTCATACCCGTATATGTCGGTTGAACAGCATTTCGTCTCAAATAAGTTTTGAATCCCACAAACTTGCCTCGTTGATGTCTAGCAGCGCCCAAAGTGTAAGGGCGAATTGGGAAAAGTTTTCGTCGGCCACCGGGAGATTCAACGAAGAGACAGTTTCGCCACATCTCGTGGCATCGGAGCATTGTCATGGGCTTCTTCCGGCGACGCTGACAACTCTCGCATGGGCGCGTCAATAACGACCGTTTTCGGGACCCGCATGGTCCAGCGCGAGGATCAGGCCAGGCACCAGAGCGCGTAGATCCGACGGCTCCGACACGGCTTACCACCTTACGAGCTACCCGATTGTTATCGGTTGACTCTTACGAGTCGGTTTGCCCGAACGCGGTTACGATTCTTCCCCGGTCTGCGCGCTCTCTTCAGCCCAACTCATGCCGCGGCCGATCCGATCCATTTGGTCGGTCCAGGCCTTCTCTTCTCGCTGGAGCAAGGCCGCACCCGGGTCGCCGTTTTTGAACCAGGTGAGGGCGATGTTCAGCGCCGTCCTCGAAGTGTCGGCGGCATAGTTGCGGATGCTACTCAGCGTAGTCTCATGGAGCGGCAGACCATGGTTGACAGCATTCCGAACACGTCGATGGCGACTACGAAGCAATTCCGTTTCGCGCCACATCTCCCCTAGGAGCTGCCGCTCCCGGTCGGGATCAGTGCAGATTGCAAGCGCATCCTCCAGATCTGCGCGCTGGAGTTTAGACATCGGAAGTGCGCGAATTTCGTCTTGGAGGGCAACAGCCTTCGCAACGGACACCAAGCGAACTCCACCTCGGCTGTATTTGGAAATTCTCCGTTCGAGCTCGTCCCGCCCCTCGTATCGTTCGCGTGACCATGCTTCGTTGAATGGCGCCATCAGTTGGCCTACGGTTCGACGGTCTGCTTGGCTGAGGGCTTCTCGACGCTGGAGGGCGGCAGCCAAGTCTGCCGCAGGCACCCGTAATACGGACGCGAAGAGTTCAATCGCATGGTCCTCGAGCGCTGTCGCTATGCGAGGCGTGACGCGACGCGCCCCGTAGAAGAGAACGTCGCGATGATCAGTCATCCGTGCCTCACGTAGCGAGGTCAGCGCTTCGATGAGCCGCTCTGGCATGGGTCCCTTGGCCAGGGCATCTCCGAACTGATCTGCGACGCTGCTGAGGATCTCGGCTGTGCCGCCCATCCCGTAGGTGTCATCCTCTAGTACCGGAACGTTGCGGACCGTTAGTCCGAGGGAAGAGCTGCGAACCTTTCCGTCAAGGAGCACGGTAGCTGCGCCTGCGCTTTGCCAAGAGACGCCGCCTGCCTCGACGGCGACGCTTATTACTGCCTCAATTCGACGCCGGGCTTCCTCTTCAGCGCCGGCGACCTGCCGTTCGCCGAGGTCGATACGAACGAGGGTGAGTCGGTTCTCCGGTTTCAGCGCTTCGACATTGAGATCTTCGAGCCAGCTTACTTTCTCGCGGATCCCGCGTAGCTCGGCACGTTCTGGGAAGTCGTGTAGTTCGAGCTCAAAAGCATTTGGAAGCGCCCAATCCGCTCTTAGGAACGTCATCGGGCCTATGACTTCGCGCATCCCTGAAAGAAGGGCGCGGTAAAACACGGTCCACACGACTACCCGACCCACCGGCGCGGCAACAAGACTGTCCTTCGCCATCTCAAGCCGGTGTTCTTCCGTCAGTGGCTCAGCAATCGGCGCATCGCGCCAGCGAGCTAAGTCCTCCTCGGTGTTGACTAGCGCATCGGCCGCGTGGCTGAGCAACGAGAAGGTACTGTGTGCGGCGGGGCCTACTTGCGATGCGATGATGGCAGACAGTCGCCGCAATGCACGGCTGGTCATCCCGAAGACCTTCGCTGCGGCGCAAAGATCACGGAACGCGTCAGTGACCGCTATCTCTGAGTGCCACACCTCGCCGAACTTAGTAGCCGCTGCAACAACGGCCTCTTGGTTAGCGTCATCGCGAAGGTCATCCAGGAGAGGAGCGACTAAAGCTCCAAGCCGCCGCCCGATGGCCTCAGACTGCGCCTGAATCTCAGTTCGCAGGGAATGGCGATTGTTCCTGGCGAACCTCGAATTCCAGTCCGAAGCATCGACCGCTTGAGCGTACTCGCCGAGTTCGGCGACCGCTTCACCCAGGGTGTATGGGGGGACAGCCCGATGCGGAAGGGGAAGAACTTCCGCCACCGATAGAAGCCAGTCACTGACGGTTGCCGTCGGGCGAACCCGCACCACGTTTTCTCCGATCGTTGGGTGCGTCCAGTTTGACACCAGAATCCGGGGTCCCATAAAGGGCGCAGCAGTTTGTATGCAAAAACGACCCGTACTGACTGGCTCCCGCAGCGCCACCGCGCGGGTGGTATTGGCTCGCTTGCCAGGGCCGCGGCAAATGTCCCGTATTGGCCTGTAGATAGGCGTCGACATCCCGAAGGCCGACCCGAGAGCGCAAACTGGCCGGGTGGTCGGAACTTGAATACTGACGCTGGCCGTCGGTGCTCTGAGGTGCCAACTTGACACGCGTGAAGGGGTGCGTGGCCTGCCACTCATGGGGGTGTCTGGATGTGAAATAGGGTTGAGGCTGAAGGCTGAATTCGTATTGGGGAAGACGGCAGCATGAAACCACAACCAGAGGACCCCCTTGGCCCGCAAAATCCATGTCCAGCTCATCGATGATCTTTCTGGCGAGGACGCCGAAGAAACGGTTCGATTTTCTGTCGACGGCGCCGACTACGAAATTGATCTAACCGCTGACCACGCCGAGGAACTTCGTGCAGCGCTAGCGGAATACATCTCCAACGGCCGTCGTCTCCGCGGCCCCTCTGCGAGCCGGGCCGGCACGAGTGCTCCGATGAGTCGGGATGAAACCCGGAGGATCCGGGACTGGGCCAACTCCAATGGGTACACCCCCAGCAGTCGAGGACGAATCCGCCAGGACATCCAACAGGCCTACGCTGCCGCTCACGCCTAGCGAGGTGCGTGACCCTTGGTTCAGCTCATTGGACCCAAGCTGAGCCAAGGCGGTGACGTGGGCCATGTCCTACTTCCATCTCTGCGGCCTGAAACGTGGCGGATTTCGTTCTCAAAAACGATCCATTACTGAGACGGTCGGGTCGTGTTCCAGGGGATGTAAGGAATGTGGAGGAACTCGCGGTTCGACACGCCCCCCAAAGTCTCAGAATGCCGTCCAATAACAGATAGTCTCACAACGGTAAATTGCTCGGCATTAAGAGAATACGGGGACGTCCATGGCTGTAATCGGGTACGCGAGGGTTTCCACCGCGGAACAGAACCTTGATCTGCAGCTCAATGCACTCCAGGCAGCCGGCGCAGCCCGGACCTTTGCCGACAAAGGCGTCAGTGGATCCGCAGCCGAACGCCCTCAGCTATCCAAAGCCCTGGACAGGCTGGAGACCGGCGACGTACTCACCGTATGGAAACTCGACCGTTTGGGACGCAACACCCGGCACGTCTTGGACCTTATCGAGAACATCCGAGAACGGGGAGCAGGGTTCCGTTCCCTGACCGAGGGTCTGGACACGACCGGACCCATGGGCACCGCGATGCTTACGATTGTGGCCGCCTTCGCGCAGCTGGAGCGCGACACGATGATCGAACGCACCAAAGCCGGCCTCGCTGCGGCCGCGGCCAACAACCGCCACGGCGGAAGACCCCGCAAAGTAGATGACGCTGCCGCTGCCCGGGCCAAGGAACTCAAAGGCAAAGGCATCAATGCCGCCGACATCGGCAAGATGCTCGGAGTCTCCCGCGCCACGGTCTACCGCTACCTTCTCTAGAGAGTACGGAGGACTTCGGCGTCGACGGGAGGTAACCATCGTTTGTAAGGCGCGTCCGGTGGTTCCGCCGCAGTGCTGGCGGCCGCCACCTGGCTGAGGGGAAGTCCCTTGTCGCAACCTCAGCGGAGGCCTGTTGAACAGCCTGCACTCAGAGATCCGTCAGTTGTCCCTTCACTGACGGTCGGGATGCTGCGCAAGTAAGATCAGGGCCGCCGGGCCTGGATTCTGGGCCCGAGACAGGATGCTCTTGAACCAAGGCTATAGGGCTTGTTTGCGCAGATTTTTTGCATAGAATGCATTGAGTGGCGGTCTTCCTGCCACCTACGCTAAGGATTGCATCATGCTCCTGAAATTCCGTGTCAGCAACTACCGCTCGTTCAAAGAGGAGGCTGAGTTTTCTGCCCTAGCGACTCGCCTCGATAAAGGTTTCGGTGTGCCGGTCACCGTTGCCCTCGACGGAACCGCCGTTGACGTGCTTCCAGTTGTTGCCGTCCTTGGGGCGAACGCATCTGGGAAGTCGAACCTGCTTCGCGCAATGGCAGCGATGCGGGACCTGGTGCTTAACTCTGCCGCGCGGCCTGCGTTCCGAAGCCTGGAGATCGAGCCGTTCCTGCTCGACCCTACATATAGCGACAAGCCCACGCTGATGGAGATCAACTTTTCACTCCGTGGCGCACGCTACCAATACGGTTTCGAGATCCAGCAGGGTCGAGTGATGGAGGAATGGCTACAAACGTTTCCCCACAAGCGGCCCCAGAACATCTTCGATCGCCAGAACACCGATGACTTCCAATTAAGGGAGGGCTTTGGGAAGTACGGCAAGTTTCTTACAGAAACGACACGACCGGAAGTCCTGTTTCTCTCGGCGGCCGCAAACGCAGGTCACCCTCTTCTGTCAGAAATCTACGAGTACTTCGTCCGCAACCTGCAGGTGCTCGACGTTGCTGAGCGGGGCCGTGTGGATGAGGCTCTCATCCGGCGACTCCTTGAACGCCGCAGCAAGGCAGTCGAACTCCTTTCCATGGCCGACTTGGGGATCCTGGACGCCCATGTCGAGCAGGCTGAGCGATCTCAGGAAGAACTAGAGCGCATTCGTTCCGTTATCCGGGATGCTATAGATTTCCCGGAGGACTCTTCCGAGGAGCAGCGCGAAGCACAGGTCTCGGACATGATGCAGCACGTGACCCGGGATGAAGGCACCATAGAGCTAGTGCATCGGGCCGGACGACGGGCCATGACCCTGCCCTTCGAGCAGGAAAGCCACGGAACCAAGTCTTGGTTGTCCTTCGTCACCAACGCTCTTGAGATAATCGAGAACGGAGGCGTTCTACTAATCGATGAGCTCGACGCCAGCCTTCACCCTCTCTTGCTCGCTCAAGCTCTGCGCCTCTTTCAGTCCAAGGAAACAAATCCGAACGGGGCGCAGCTGATCTTCTCCACCCACGACGTGACACTCCTGGGCGGAACGGGAGACGCCCTTGACCGATACCACCTGTCCCGCGGTCAAGTGTGGCTGACGGAAAAGGGGCGCGACGGAGGATCCATCCTTACTCCCTTGGCCGAGTACAAGCCCCGCAAAGGCGAAGACCTCGTCCGCGGGTACCTCCAAGGCCGATACGGCGGCACTCCCCACCTTGTTCCAATGGCCAGCGATGCACTGCCCGGGGAGCGCATTCATGGTTAGCGGCGGAAGACGGAGCCGCGGCAGTGCAAGGTTGGAACGCAAAGTTGCGACGAGAGCGCCGAAGAAACGGGTGGTCGTCGTGTGCGAGGGCGAGAAGACTGAGCCGATGTATCTAAAACTCGTCAACGCCAGGTCTGAGAGCGCCCTCATCGAGCTCGTGGTGGTTGACGAGCCGTCGACCGCGCCCAAACAACTCGTCGAAAGGGCATGTAGGGAGAAGAAAGCTGCGGAGAAGCAGGCTCGTCGGACAAAGGATCCGAACACGAATATAGATGAACTCTGGTGCGCCTTTGACGTTGACGAGCACCCACTGATCAGAGAGGCCTGCCAACAGGCCGATGACAACGGCATCCATCTTGCCATCTCCAACCCGTGCATCGAGCTCTGGCTCCTGCTTCACTTTGCGGACCAGCAGGGCTACATTCACCGCGATGATGCCAGACGGCAGCTCCAGCAACGCATCAAGGACTACGACAAGCGTCTGACTACCCTTGATGATCTGGAAGGCAAATTTGAAGACGCGCGCGACCGCGCCAAGAAGCTGGAAGCCAAACATGTCGGGGACGAAACCAGTTTCCCGGAAAACAACCCGTCTAGCGGTATGTGGAGGCTAGTGGAGGCCATGCAAGCGGAGTACTGACTGCCGGTACACCGCTCCGTTCATGTCCAGAATCTTTCCCCGTTCCGAGGCAAGGACGGAGACCTGGGTCCGCTTATCAGCAGCGGTCAATGCCAAGCCCTCAGGATCAAAGCCTTGGACCACAACAACACGACCGGCGACAACCACAAGCAGCGCCAACATGAACCCAAAACCGAACCGAAGCCGCCTGTTGTTGAGAGCGCCACCAGCCCATCGTTTCTCGGCAGCCGTCTTGGACTCACTATTCTTTGATTCCCCCACACGCCAACGCTAGCGTTCCAAGCACGCGTTCTAACGCAACGGGCTAGATGGACGGTGCGCGTCCGGTAAAGGATCCTTCACCGGGACAGCCTCAGGGTAGCCGTCCATCCGGTGCGTGGCCCCATAATTCTGCGTGGATGCCAGTAGTCCATGAAAGCCCTATTCTGAGTTCACGGCATGTTGCACGGTCGCCGGCGCCCTCAGGGATTTGCCAGCGCGGTTGCCATGCAGCATTCGGATTGTCCCCACAGGCTGGCCGAGCGAATTCATCTAAGGAGGGAAATGGCCGAGGAAGAGTGGTATCAATCCCTCCGCGAACAGTGGAAACCGTCGCGTATCCGGCTCTTACTCGTCGGTGAATCAGCACCAGATGACGGTGGCGACCCGACCAACCGGCGGTTCTTCTACTCAGAGCCATTGAACCAAGCGGACAACCTCTTTAGATCCGTCGTCGCCGCTCTCTGCGATAGCGGCAAACTGACCAAGGGTGATCGGAAGGAGCCTTGGCTTACACGGCTTCGCAATGAGGGCGTGTACCTGATCGATCTCGCATCGCGACCGGTGAACGCGTTTTCGCCGGCAATTCGCCGGGCGGCCCTTAAAGCAAGCGTTGAAGACTGCGTTCGGCGCGTCAGCGATCTCAATCCCGACGGGATTGTCATATGCCATACCCCTACTTTTGAGCTCCTCGCTGGTCCATTTAGAGCCGCTCATCTTCCGCTACTTCATGACGAAGCCATCCCATTCCCACTTGGCAATAAGCGCAGCGAGTTTGTCGAGAAAGTGCGCGAAGCTACCGCTGGACTATCACGACAGGGAAGCCAGCACAATGTCCCGGATGCCGATCGACTTACCGGGCGCTCAAGGCTAACCGTCACCTCTGAAGTGACCCGGCCACGGCCTACACTCAGAGCCGTGGCTACGTATGAACCTGCCGAACTCGCTCGGGAGCTCGGCTATACCAATGAACACCGCCCGGGGAAGGTCGTCCGGGATTATCTCCGTAAAAAATACCCGGACCACCCGAAGTACCAGCGATGGGTGCTAGATGAAGCCCAGGCCGCTGACGTTCGCATCAACGTCCCTCGGAAGCGCTGACTTTTTCGCGCCCGTCCGCGGATCCCTCACCGCACTCGACTCTGACTCGTCCCTCGTGAGACGGCCACACCCAGGGCTAGTTGACCACCACGCCAAGCAGACTCTCCCCACGGAAAGGATCCCTGAGCGAAACACATCTGCGTTGGAGGTGCCTCCGTGCGGTCAACGCCGCGAGAATACCTTCATGACCCCTCATGACAATGACTTCGAGATCCCTTTCACTCCGGTACCGCGCGACTTTCCCGGGCACCAGATGCCGCCATCAGTACCGCAGGGCATGCGACTCGAGCTGAGTCGCTCACGCATCGTCAGCGGCAAGGAGCACGCGTTCGAGGAGTGGATGAACATGCTCAATTCGCGACCGGATGAACTGCAACAAGGACTCTCGGCGGAACGCGCGGCCTTTGAGGCAACGTTCCGAAATGTCGAAGCCGACGGCTCAACGTGGATCTATCATCTTGCTCTCATGGGCGAGGAATCGGGTGGGCTCGACGAGTCCATCCCCATTGATGCCGACCATGCAGCGTACAGCCGGCGTGTGAAAGAGCCCGGCTGGGAGGAACTCGAACCTCGCTTCATGCTCACGCCACATCATCTCCTCGAAGCAATGAAGCGCTGGGCCGCGACCGGACACGAGTGAGATCTGGATCAGTCGCGGGCGACGCCGCCCGACTGGTTCGGCTGCCCGTAAGCCGATCCTTCACCGGGCAGTCATGCGGGAGTCCCTGCTACGCGGTTAGACTCAATTGACACTTACGAAATGGGGAAACTGTGAGTATGTCATCGACAAAGGCACCGCCGACCACTGGCCGGATTAACATGCTGGCTATAGCTGCCGTTGCCTTGGCCGCCGTCGCCTTTTCCGGTATTTGGTTCTTTGGCCTCGGGATTCTTGCCACTTTTGCTGTGGGCGCTGGACACGTCTCCTTGAATCAGATCAAACGAAAAAACGAGAAGGGTCGCTCAGTGGCGATAGTGGCCCTCGTTCTAGGCTACGGACTTGCCACCTGGGCACTGATCAACGTGCTGACATACATCCCTGTTGCACTACAGCAGATGGCTAACTAGAACTCCTCATTCGGAGCGTCCGTTGAAGGATCGGCTATCGGGCGACGCAGCGGGTCTCCCTGGGCTCCAGGTGTTCCCGGTCCCACAAGCGCTGTGGAATGCGGGAGTGTTCGGCAAGCACGAAAAGCGCTGCGTAGCGCAACCGGTGCTGTAGGCTCCGATTCGAACCTTGGGGGACTGATGCTTAACTACTTTCGCGAGATGCAAGAGGCACGCTTTGCAACCCGCGGCCGCCGAACGTACGGCTATGTCTCGGCCGGCATCGTTATTGCCGTCATGGGATTGGTCTTTGCGGGTTCCGCACCCTTATGGATTTTCTGGGCCACTTTCGCCGCTTCCTGCGTTCTGGACGTCGTCCTGACTAGGAAATGGATCAGAGACGACGCGCTGGAAGCCTACGGTCACCGACAATATCCAGGCTGATGTCGCCCCGGGTTAGGGGCAATATAGCGACGGCGGCTCCAACGGCCGGCCGTCACCGAAAAGCGGGGGAAGCTTTGCACCAGCGTCCGACACATCACACCGAAAAGCCACCGGTACTGTCTGTCGTTTACCTTGTCCTCAGTCTCTGCGCCTTAGCGACAACAAGCGCCGCAGCCATCCTGTGGACCCCCATCGACGCGGACTTCATTACTCGCGCCGACAATGCCGGGTGGGACACGACCATGCTCTTGCCTCACCAAATGGAGCTCTCCATCGTCGTCAATACGTCAGTACTGCTAACACTGGTCCTCGTCGTGACCGCGTTCTATGGAGTGCTGGCCTCACGCCGCCGGTGAAATCGGCTCGCTAGGGGGATTAGCAATCTGCCTCCCTGAACGGTCGGCCTTGGCGATCGTCTTGCTGACCCAACCAGATCAACAGGCGTCATAATGTCCCCCTGAGGGATCCCCTACCGGGCGCTGTCTCGTGACATCAGCTCCAGCGGTTCTCGTGCTTCCACTGCCAGGAAGTTGTAATAAGCCGGGTGAATCTTCAGTCGTTGATCAACCGAGGACGGCTGCAGCAGGGAAGCTAGCTTGGTGCTACGCGTGTGATCACTGCCGGCTTCGGGGAAGTGAAACACTTCATGTCTTATCTCGATTCCCAAGAATGACATCGAAATATGCTTGTCTAGGATCGGGCGTACGTCGTTTCGTGACTCACAACTCCAGGGTGCGGATTTTGCGTTCTCCAAGATAAACGCCCAAACCGACTTCACCTCAGCGGACCTGACCGGTGCTGCATTGCAACAGGTAGGTGGAACGTCGAATCCTGAAGTGGGAGCATTTTTTGGTGCCGTTTTGGTGCACGCCAAGCTGATGGGGATCGTCTTCACGGATGTTCGTGCAGCCGATTTGTCCGGGGCGATCCTATATGGGGCCGATCTAAGCAGGATTCAGGAGTTGGAAAGTGTCGATCTTTCCGGTGTCTGTTATGACGATAGAACGTTGTGGCCGGTGGGCTTCACACCACCTGAACGTGGCAATGATGACACATGTACGGTGAACCACTTGAAGGACTTCTACGGCGCAAGAGGTCTGCCAATACCGGACTTCTATTTTGAGCCGATGGGACGTCTCCCGAGACCCTAGTCGGGAGTATGTAGCAGGCGGAACGGTTTCACTTCCTCCGGCGACGGGCTTCATTCAGCAAAGCTGTTCAGTTGTTCGTTTGAAAACGACGAAGGACCAGTCCCAAAGCCACGTGGCGGATTCCTAGTTCTTCACCTGAGAAATCAGGGGCCCAATCGTCTGCTCGTTGGGGCTTGCATTTCTTTTGGGCTCCATGAACTGCTTCGGGTGTATTGCGGAGGCGTTACCCCGGCATTAGCCTGATCCAAAGATGGCTCGACGCGAGGGAGCACGAGATGATTCTCAATGCAGACGACATTGTCGACGTACGCGGGGACACTGTGAAGTTCGATCCCATAGGATTAGGTAATCCCTTGAAGGTAGAACTCGTCTCGGTCTACGTCGGTCGCACTGACAGAGGCAGTGGCGAGCTGCTCGTCATGTCTACAGCGAAGGATCCCGACGCGCCAGCCGGATCTGTCGTCGCCATGAATTGGTGGGGCGAGGAAGTGAAGTCTCAGGATTTAGTCCCGCTCAACAACGGGATGGCTGGCACCCGCGTTATCTATTATTCTCCAGCTGAGTCCGCAACCTTTATTTCAATTTCGGTGAAGGTGAAGTTCGATTATTTCCCGCGCGAGGTGGTTGAGGCGTGGGTCAAAGCCGCTGCGAACATAGCCAGCCTCCCCATCCTCGTCGGCGGAGTGGTGTTCGGAGGGCCTGCCGGGGCGGCCAGCGCCCAAGCGATCGTCGGCGTCGCCGAGGCCGGAGCAAATCTTGGTATCGCACTTCTCGACAAAGGCATAGATGGCGCTGGAGTGACGAGCATGGATTGGGGGCTTTCTGTCTCTGACCAGGGCTATGTGGCCCAGAGGGCAGGCTTTGTGTTGCTGACGGAGGAGAACCGGGTGCAAATGCACGGAGAGGTGGGCAACGTTGTCGCCGGCTATGCGTCAAACGATGGGTATGCCAATGCCCATGATGGACCAAAGGAATTCCTCGAGGTTGACGGTAGGGGTTTCTATGTGGATGGCCACGACCACGTCCTGCGGCATGTGGGGGATGGAAGTTGGGACGACGCCGACTGGTCGTATAAGGCCGGCGAGAAGGTTCGCGGCCCATGGCCGTACGCACTCGTGAAAGTGCACGGCGGCGAAGACGAAGACTTGAAAAAGTGGAAGCCGGCCGCCGTGACCGCGGTACTCGCTGCAAGATTTTTGAACCACGACAAAGATGCCGCGCTGCCAGAGCTCACGGAGAAGGTTTTTACGGCCTATTCAGACGTGACAATGATCAACCGCGCTGCCCAGCTTCAAGAGAAGTTGAGCAGTGAAAAGGATGACATCAAGAAGAATGTGCTCCAAAAACAGTATGACGCCCTGCTCGAAGCCATTCAGAACGAGAAGCTGAAAGAGCTCCTGACTGACAAGGCTTAGGCGCCACTCATGAACGCCGTCGCAGCTCGTATAGCTCTGGTCTGAACGTCGCTGACAGCCGATGCCCTTTATCTCCGCGCCGACAATGCCAGCGCCTTTCCTAGACCGTCACCTCGTCGATAAGCCCGGACGTGGGCGGCGATGATGACGCCGTCATGGGTGACCCAGACGGTGTCCAGATCGGCGGTGACATCCACGATCCGCCCAATGAACGACGGGTCCACGGAATAGTCGTTGGAGAACACCCGCACGTAGTAATCCCGTGGCAGCCGCACCGCGTTGCGGAACACCGCCTCCGGGGTCACCGGCGTCAGTTCCCGCATCCTCTCCCGGTCCAGGACGATCAGCTCATCAGGACGGCCGTGGCGGGACCGCGAGTACCGGTGATTTGCCTTGGGCAGCCAGTCCTCCAGCTGGCCGTTGAAATCCGCGGGTGAGCGGAAGTCCCGGCCCGGCATGAAGCGCTGCCGGAAGAACCTGTTCATCCTCTCGACCATGCCCTTGGACTCGGGATCCCGCGGCGGTAGCAGCTTGATCTCCAGCCCGAGGGACCCGGCGAACGCGGCCACCGGCTCCGTCGGTTTGCGCCTGCCGATGCCGGATTCGTTGTCCCACAGCAGCCTGGACGGGACCGCCTTCGCGTCCTGCAGCAGAGTCCACATTCCGCCGAGAAGGTCCGGCGTCGTCCGCGACGGCAGCATCCGTGCCTGAATGAAACCGGAGAACGCCGAGGTCATCACCAGCACCGGTGGCGTGTCGTTCTGGCCTTCACCAACGGGCAGCGGTTCGCGCGGGAACCAGAGGTCGCACTGGACCTGGAATCCCGGCTCGTGGACCAAACCGTCAGCCGGGTCCGGCGGGGCGTATTCCGGCCGGATCGCGGCGACCTTCGCCCGGAACAGCGACGCGGAACCGGACCAGCCGACCCGCTCCGCGAGCGTTGCTGCCGGCATCGTCGGCGTCTTCACCAACAATTCCCGCACCCTGGGAGCAAACGCATCAAAACTCGATACTCCGGCTGCCCGGTGATACTTCGGCGCCCGGTCCGACTCAAGCGCCCGGTCAACCGTTCCGCGGGAAACACCCACGATCCTGCCGATCTCACGCTTCGAGTGTTTGCCCGTCGAAAACAGGTGGCGTATCTCCGCCCAATCATCCAAATTGATCACCTTCCATAATGGTCGGTGGCCCTATTTTCAGTTGGCGTTAACACAACGGACCAAAGACGAAGTGCAACCCGGACGGAGGGCTGACCGCGGAGCACGCAACTCTGAAGTGGAAGAGGTCGCCGCGGTTCCGGAAGACCCCGGGCTGCAGTTCCCGCGGGTGCTCACGCTCCCCCAAGTCAAGGGATCCTGAACGGACGCGAGTGTGGCGTGTCCGTGAGTCCTACGTAGTTGACTATCTGGAGCGCACCTACGCGCGCAGACGAAGGCCCGCCATCGAGGCCGAGGAGATGCCCGGCGGAGACTGAGCTGGTGCACGTTCCCGTTTGGGAACGGTGCGTCTTGGTCCATGGGGAAGCGCCCGGTTGTGCTGTACCGAAGCTCTGGAGGCTGTGCAGGATCGCCGGTCCCCGTGGTGAGTCATGTGCCCGTGGTGACCTGGCGATGGTGTGCAGCCGTTCCGTTGGGTCCGGTCGTCAACCTGTGTGCGGGAAAAGCCCGAAGGGTTGAGCTTTTGCCGTGCCCAAGTGGACGAGGGGCAACGCTACTCTCCGCTGTTGCTTTCGTTCTGTGCGGGCGATGCGCTCTCACTCGCTGCGCGATTGGTCGTCTTGCGCCGGCGTCCTGCGGCGCCTGATTCGAGCCCGAGCTTCTTCAGCTCCTCGGGGCTCCATCCGTCCTTGGTAGCGCGGACGTATGCGCGCTTGTCCTCGCGTTCGGCTTCCGTGAGTTGTTCGCGCAGGTCGGTGATCCGCTGGCGGGTCTTGACCAGGGCGGTGACGGACTCAATTCGTGAGTCGAGGAGGGCGCGGGCTTGATTGCGTGTCTTTTCGATATCGATCGCTGGCATGCCTTCCACCCTAGCCATGAGGCAGCACGGTTTGGGTGCATCGACGCGCAGCGTCGGGACAGTCCTTGCAGAACCACCCATCAAAGCCGCCGGAAAATACCCTAACCGTTTCTAACGGAGCAAGCTATACACTTACACGGGTGTAATTGGCTTGTTGCGCTCGACACTGGCGGTCGAGTGCGGCACACTGGTCGGTGAGGTCCCCGGTTCCGGGGTCGCTGCGCTGGGCCTTGAAGGGATGGATTGAATGTCGGATGAGGGATTCACTCACCGTTTCAATCTGTCGCGCCGACGTCGGGAGAACACTCCCGCCGGCAGCAAGAAGCGCCGTGACCTGTGGGTCACTGTTGAAGAGGAAGCCGCGCTTGTCGCAAGGGCTGAGCGCGAGAAGGTGACTGTCCCGAACCTGCTGATTACGTCGGCATTGTCCGAGACCCAGGAGACGACAACGGAACGGCGTGCCGCTATCGCTGAATTGATGTCTCTGCACAATCTGCTCGCCCGTTCCTCCAACAACATCAACCAGCTCGCGCGGCAGGCAAACGCCACCAGCGAGTTTCCCGGGGAAGCACGCGAAGCGTTGAAGCATCTCCGGTCAGTAGCGATGCGTATTGACCGCACCATTGAGGGGCTGATGTAAGGGTGATCCCGAACATCACGCGCGGTTCGCGCATGGGTGGGCTCATGGTCTACTTGGCATCGACTGACGCCAACAAGACGAAGAACGCGCACAGCGATCCCCACCTGGTAGCAGGCGATGCTGCGATTATGGCGTGGTACGACGACGGTGTTTTGGACCGTGACGATGCGCTGGCTATTGCCAAGCATCTGGACCAGCCGCGCAAGGCATATGGCGTCTCGGTTCAGATCAAGGACATGCAGTGGGACGCGGCCAAGAAGGAGCGCGTGCACGTCGGATACAAGGACGCCAGCGTGTGGCACTGCTCGCTGAGTCTGCGCGCCGAAGAGGGCGCACTGACGGACCAGCAGTGGGGCGATATAGCTAATGACTTCGTGGACTCCATGGGCTTCACCGAAGCCAGTGGAAAGGCCCGCTGCCGGTGGGTGGCGGTCAATCACGGCACGTCCGAGAACGGCAACCACCACATCCACCTGGCAGTCTCCCTCGTCCGCGAGGACGGAACCAAAGCCTCCACCCACGGCGACTACAAGCGGGCACAAGAGACCTGCCGCGAGCTGGAGGTCAAGTACGGGCTGGAACAGCTCTCGACCGTGCACGCCACCCGTGGCTACGACCGGGCCGAGAACGCCACGGCTGTCCGGGACGAGCGGGAAATGCACCGGTCATCCCTGACCCGGAAGGTCCGTGGCAGTGCCAGCGCCTCGGCTACCGAAGGTGAGTTCGTCCGACGGGCCAGGGGCACCGGCATGCTCGTCCGTCCGCGCTATGCGAAGAACACGACCGACGTCATCGTTGGGTACTCCGTGGCCGAACGCCCGAAGCAGGGCGAGAGGCCTATCTGGTTCGGCGGCGGCACCCTCGCCTCGGACCTGAAGCTGGGTGCTTTGCGTGAAGAGTGGATGGACTCACCGCAGCTGTCGACTGAGGCCGCGGCGGAGTGGAACGCAGCGGCCCGCAACAGGCGCACGGTGTCCAGGACCGGTCCCGAGAACGGAACACCCCCGGCGGAAATGTGGGTCGAGTACACCCGGAACGCGACCGCACTGGTTGAGCAGCTGCGCACTCTGCCCCGTGATGATCACGCCACCTGGGCGAAAGCTGCGAGGGAAGTATCGGGGGCGTTCGCGGCATGGTCCCACCGGCTCGAACCGACGCCGGGTCCGCTGGCGGCCACCGCTGCCGAGCTGTCCCGCACGGCCCAGCTCCGGGCACCACGGCAGCACAGCAAACCCGTGGCGCTGCCGTCGATTGCCGGGACTGCCGTCTTGTTCATGGCCGCGTCGAGTAGGAACAAGACGGCCGCCCAAACGGCACTCATGGTGCAGCTGATCAACACCGCCTTCGCCGTCTACGAAATGCATCAGCAGTCCGGACGGACCCGGGAGGCGCAGCGCATCCGTGCAGTGGTCGAGCAACAGCTGGCTCCGTTCACCGGCACCATGCCCAAGCCCGTGCTGGTGGGTGCGGAACAGCAGCCGGCTCCCGAGGCAGCAGTGCCGCCCAGGGCGATCGACATCGCCCGGCGCGGCATGGTCCCCATCCGTCCGGGATCAGCAGTGCCCTTAACGCCAACACCGGCGACGCCGGCCAAGACCTACCAGCCCAGCCGACGTGACTCCGGGCCGGGCCTGGATCGATAAGACTCACACCAGTAGTGCAAGGGGAACACCATGAGTGAATCAGATGGAATGGATGACGTTGTGGACGGCGGCCTGCGGCAGTCGCTGATGATCGCCTCACGCATAGCCGAGACTCTGGCCCGTCGCCGGCAGGAATCCCAGCGGCAGCAGGAACACCAGGACTCCCAGGCGGCGCACGAAGCCCAGGCGCGTTTCGCCGCTGACCGCAGCGCCGCCCACGCAGCGCTGGCCCCGGTGGAGAAGGACCAGTGGTGGGACAAAGCGCAGCCCCATGACATTGCCACGGCACACGCCGTCGCGATGAGCTGGAAAGACCGCGACCCGACCGCCCTCGGCGCGGCCGAGCGGATCCGGACCGAAGTTCAGCGCCGCTACGGGATCGACACCCACGACGTCGGCACGGACACCGGGTATCTCGAATCCGGCGTCGAAACGATGACCGCCGAACGGGCACGCCGCGCCGCTGTGGTCGAGCACCACAAGGGCATGGCCCTCATCGCCGCGGCTCAGGCCGAGGAGCTCCGCGCCAAGGCCGTCAAACTGGCTCCGGAAATGGAGCGGCACCAGGTCCCCATCGAATACCTGAGCAACCGCGCCCTGGCTGAAGCACTGCAGAGCGTCCACGACGCCACGACGCCCGCGGCCATCGACACCGCCGACGAGACCGTGAAGGAACGCCTGTACCTGATCGGCAAAGACGGCATCAACGGACCCACCATCGACCAGTTGCGCGAAGAAACCACGGCAAACTTCAACGGGGCTGGCGAGGACCATTTCAACGACGCCAGGTTCGTGGACGCCGCGAAGGAATGGTACGAAGCAAAGCACCTCGCCGAGGGCGGCTTCAAGGGGTCATCGGAGCAGCCGCTGGAGCTCCGCTACGAACGCACCGAAGCGGAACTCTTCGCACGCATCGCCGAGCTCGGCCGCGAGCTGGAAGGCAGGGTCACCGCCGACGACAGCAAACGGCTGAAGGACCGAGGCGGGAAGGCCGAAAACAGCTCGGCCGCGGAATACGGCTCCGCTGACCACCACCGGGCGTTCGCCGCATCACTGGCCGGTACCGCAAGCGAGGAACGCGTCAAGGGGCGCCTTGCTGCTGCCCGCAGCGAGGGCACGCACCCCAGCACCGCACTCGTCACCGGCAAAGCGCCGGCAAAGGCACAAAAGACAAGCAGGGGCGCAGCAATGGGGGCCCAGAAAACCAAGAATGGTCCCAGCCGCTAGCGGCTCCCTGCTGCCGTGCCAGCCGGGCCCAGGTCAATTGTATCGAGCCCGACTCGCGTCGGTGGGGGGCAGCAAAACCAGTGGCCATATAAGACGGAAGGAGTCGCCCGCATGGAAGACCCGGAGGAACGGGAACCCAGCCTGATCCTGAGCTGGCGTCAGACGAGGAGGTTATCCGCGAGGCCTTGCAGATGCTCCACGAACTCGATGACACCCCTCCACAGCAAATGACGGCCCTGTATTACCAGCACTGGTTCGAACAGCTGAGCATGACAACCCGTGACCTGCTCCGTCTCCTTGGCCATGACCCCGACGCCTAAGGTTAGACACGGTCAATCCAGTGACCTTGCCGGTCAGCCGCGGCCACGCCGTCCGCCCGCACGACAAACTCTGGGGGCAATGTTGAAGGACGTGGCCGGAGTGGAAGCCGCCGGTTCGTCCCGATCCGCAAGCGGCCCCGGTACAGCGCCAATTGTCCAGACGGAGTCTGGACAATTGGGACTGGAACGTCGGAACCTCCAACTAGGGTGGAGTCATGATCCAGCTCCAACCGGACCTTCCGGGCGACTACGCCGCCGCGCTCACGACCCTGAAAAGCCTTGTGCGGGAAGCACAACAGCGGGCGCAGCGCGTCGTCAATACAGCCATGATCGAGCTTTACTGGAACATTGGGCGGACCATCCTGGACAGGCAGATGAACGAGCCATGGGGGAGCAAGGTTCTGGACCGGCTGGCACGCGACCTCCGCACGGAGTTTCCCCACATGAAGGGATTTTCCAGAAGCAATCTTTACAACATGCGTGCGTTCGCCGCAGCATGGAACGGCCCGGAGCCAATTGTCCAGACACCGTCTGGACAATTGAGCTGGAGCCACAACGTCGCACTCCTGAGCAAGCTGGACGACCACGAGCTGCGCCGATGGTACGCCTCAAGAGCCGTCGGGAACGGCTGGTCGGTCGCCGTGCTGGAACATCAGATCCTCACGAGCCTCCACACCCGTGCCGGCGCGGCTCCGAACAACCTCGAGGCAAGACTGCCCGGGGAAGGTACTGACCTGGCGCGGGAGGTTGCCAAGGACCCTCTGGTACTTGACTTCCTTGGTCTCACCGAAGACTCCCAGGAACACGCCATCGAGGAGGCCATGACGCTGCGCATGGCACAGACGCTGGCCGAGTTCGGGCCCGGCTTCGCCTTCATCGGCCGGCAGCACCATCTAGAAGTCGATGGAGACGACTTCTTCATCGACCTCCTGCTCTACCACGTACCTTCTGACCGTTACGTTGTCGTAGAACTCAAAGCCGGGAAGTTCAAACCCGAGCATCTGGGGCAGCTGAACTTCTACGTCGCAGCCATCAACGACATGCTCCGGCTGCCCAGGCAGGCCCCGACCGTCGGGATCCTGGTATGCGGATCCAAGAACGAACGCACTGTGCGCTATGCCCTCGATGGTTCCGCCCAACCCCTGACCGTGACGTCCTACACGTACGAGGCACTTCCCGTGGATGAGCAGGCCACCCTGCCGTCCCCGGAGGCCATCACCGCAGCGCTCGAGCACGACCCGGCGAGTCCCCTCGACGCATGAAGAATTAAGAGATCGGCCACGCAGGCAAGGTCGGATTCGGCGCTGCGGACGCGGCCTGCAGGCGGGGCGATCAGGGAATATCGGGGCTATGGTGTACGTCTCGGCTCCGTCAGACAAGAACGCCAGAAAAGAGAATGACTCAAATGGCAACCGATTACGACGAAGTCCGTTCCGACGTCAAGGAATCACAGGACCGCTCCCTCGAGGCGCTGCAGTCCGCCAACGCTCCGGATGCCCAGAGCGTCGTCCGTGAGCTGGACGACTCCGATGCTCTGGATGAGGCCATGACCCCCGGCGGGGAGTTGTCGCCGAGGAACTCATCGTTCAGGTCATTCCCCAGGCCGAGGATGAGTTCACCTGCTATTCCTGTTTCCTGGTTCGGCACCGGTCCCAGCTCGCGCGGGAAAAGGGCGGCCACTCATACTGCATCGAGTGCGAGGGCTAGCACGCTCGTGCCAGATGGAGGCCATCGGTCATCCGCCATGCCTCCTGTTGGTTGCCGTCGTGGTCCAGGAAAGAGCGGAAAGAAGAGACGATGAACTTCCCTCTACGCCTGCGCTGGGACGAATCAGGCCAGCAGCAGCTCCTCGCCCGTGCTGAAGCGCTGCTCCTGCGCGGACGGTGCCTTCTTGGAATCGCGGGGGCGCCCGGTGCCGGAAAATCCACGATCTCCGAATGGCTGCTGGAGCACCTGCTCACCAACCATCCCCGGCAGGTCGCCCTGGTCCCCATGGACGGATACCACCTGGCGCACTCGCTGCTCGAGTCCCGCGGGCTTGAGCACCGCAAGGGCGCGCCGGACACCTTCGACGGCTTCGGCTACGTCGCCTTGCTCCGCCGGCTGCGCTCAGAGACCTCGCGGGAAATCTTCGCACCCGTATTCCGCCGCGAAGTCAACAACGCGATCGCCGGGGCCATCGCCATCCCGCCGGAAACACGCCTCATCATCACCGAGGGCAACTATCTGCTCTTCGACGAGGCCCCATGGAACGAGGTTGCTTCCCTCCTGGACGAAACCTGGTTTGTGGAACTCCAACAGGACGAACGCCTGCGCCGGCTCACCGCCCGGCACCTGACGTTCGACAAGGACGCCGACATCGCCGAATGGCGCGCGACCGGCAATGACGAACGCAATGCCCGCCTGGTGGCATCAGGAAGCCAGCGCAGCACACTCGTCATCGAGCACACAACCCCGCGACCGCCTCGGCGCCCGGCCGAGGGTAAGCAGCTGGAAACCGAGCCGCCGGCTTCATAGGGCCAGCAGCATTACTCACTGCCTGGGACACAAAGCGCGCGCCGAAGCTCATCGATAGTGCTCACATAACGCGCCGTCGTAGCCCCTTCCTTTGCGCAGCTTGTCACAATATCCACGATCGGCCTGCAGACTGCGCCTCACGGACTCCCGTAGTGACAGACTTCCGAAACTTATGCTCCATGGGTCGGCCCGAGTGCTAGTCAACGTCCGCTAAAGAATCGAATGCATGGCCACCCGAGTGCCATTTGATGGCCCGGGCCACGCCGTCAGCGGTCCGGTGGAGAGACGCAGCGATGCTGAGGGGAGATCCGATAGAGTTCTTTTCTGCCGCATGACGATGAGGCCAGCAAAGCCTCATAGTCTTCAGCAGTCGTTCCGGCGCGGGCGCACAGCGCCTCAAGACCCACGGCAGCTCCGGCTTCGACTTCCTGGCGGCCACTGCCGGCGAGCCTGATGGGTGGGGGAGTGGTCAGGATCAGCAGGCGCAAGGGAGCCCGGCCGCCACTATGCGCCTGCAGGCACAGCAGCTCCCGCGGCAGCTGCTCGACATTGAACGCGGCGCCCTTCTTGAAGCCTTTTGCCTCAACCATCTAGGTTGTCCTACCGCCCACTATCAGCCTTAAGGCGGCGAGCACATTTGTGTCAGGTTGGAATCTGGGACTGTTCATCCCAGCAGTCCGGTTAACGCGTTTGAGCCCTATCCTGACACGCTGGGCGGGGCAACCTGACGTCCGGCTGGGGTGTAGTTCAGGCTGACTGCGTTGGTGCCCCCGTCAAGTAAGCAGAAACGGTGGAGCATCCTTGGCTCGGCCTGTGTGCTTTCCGGGAGGCCTATTTGGTCGCGAGCTTTGCGTTCGTCGTGTCGGCGTTTTCTCCGGAATCGTTCTGCGTTCGAGGGGGATCGTGCATTCGGCCGGGTAGCTGGAGATTTCTTCTCCACCGCGGATCAGGGAGGCGTGGATGTTGCCCGCCTTGAGGGTGGGGTGCTGATTGTCCTCGGCGAGTTTCTTGGTGAGCTCGTCCACGCCCGCGAGGAAGCGGCCGGCTTTCGCGATGGCGTCGATGCCCAGGTCCGGGCGGGATCCGTGGGCAGCTAGGCCTTGAATGGTGACGTCGAACCAAGCGAAGCCGCGGTGGGCGATCACCACGTCTTCGTGGGTTGGTTCGGAGATGATGGCGCTGTCCGCGGTGAAGTGGCGGAGTACTTCCTCGGTCCCGGCGCTGGCGAATTCTTCGTCGGCGACCAGGGCGAGGATGATGTTGCCTCGGTGGGCTTGGCTGGCGGCGGTGGCGGCGGCGACCATGATGGCGGCGACGCCGGCTTTCATATCGAACGTTCCGCGGCCGAACATCTTGCCGTCGTCGATGCGGGACTCCACCGGTCGCGGTCGTAGCCGGCGAGCGTCACGGTGTCCAGGTGCCCGTTGAACATCAGTCTTAATGAAGATTTCGCCGCCTTGGCCTAGCCAGAGTTGATCATGATCTACGGAATGTGGGTTTCCTCCGGTACGGACTCCCATTGGGTCGTCCGCAGGGTTGCAGCTACTAAGACAAGTTGATGGATCAGCTCATCAGGATATTCCTTAGAACGGCGCCCCTGTCTTCTGAGTTCATGCGGGACACGAGACCAGTCAGGAACTGCGCCGCCAGGCTTTCATCTGTTCGCTTGACGAGGTCTTCGTACAGGAGGTTCATCGCTTGAGGTAGGGGATCTGTTACGCCCTCCAGCTTGTTTGCAGCGCTTCTCACACCCTCGCTTGCGAAGACCATAAGGTCCGGGGTCATCCAATCTTGGTCAGAAAGCTGCCGGAGCCAGTGAATGAGTGCTTCCGTGGCTCTGTTGGGTTCGCCTGTGACCGAAACCAGCCATTGGGCAAAGGCACTTACCCAATCCCGCACGTCGTCCGGAGCATGGAGGACCTGTCGTATGGCGTTCAAGACAAAGTTGGCCAGCTCGTCGGGATCCGTTGGTCCGTGCTTCATGACGGCTGCCGCGACGCCCTGAGGCCGCCAGACGCTCATTTCCGCGGCGAGTCTGTAGACCTTCGGGTTGAAGGTGATGCCGACGTAGCGGTTCTGGACCAGTACGGCTTCGGCTACGTCGACCAGGTCAGGATCAAGCAGTCCGCCTTCGCGGGCCATTTCGAGAACTGCAACCGTTCCTACGGTCTTGACGCCGCTGGCCGCGGCGATGGATCGCAGTACGCGGTCATCGCACCAGAAAATGAGGCCTTGTCTTTCCGCCAGGTCAGCGGCCGAGAGCCACGGGAGCAGGCGATGGTCCTCTGGTGCGCGCAGCAGTTTGGGGTTGCTGACGCGTTGGGTCGTTTTGAACATCTCCAGCAGAGACTTTGATCTTGCCCTGTTGATCTCCAGTACTTCCGCTGGAGTTTGGCTCAGCCTTGCGCGGCCGGTTACAGGGTCCTTGTAAACGGCGAGCTCAGAGCTGAAGGTGGTCGAATCGGTGGCCGCCAAGACGTCGCGGTATTGCTCGATGGTCGTTCTTGTTGAGGAGAAGGTTCCCAAGAGAATTCTTGAGGTTTCGTTGTCGAGGAGAACCAAGCTGTGCATGGCCGTGGTGTCCAGGACGGCGGTGTGAATGTTTTCGAGGTTCCCGAGCTCAGTCTCTAGTGACGAGGGGTCGCCTCCGTAGATCACTCCGGCGCCTCCACTGATTATCAATTCCGCGTATGAGCGGTTGCGCATGGTCGAAGCCATGCCCACGGGTAGCAGCCCGGCATTGATCTGGTCGAGTTGTTCGGTGTAGTCAGGAAGCCGCTCCATGAGCTGATCAAACGACCCCAGGAGGTCGTCCGGGTTGATCTCATGGGGTTCCATGAACTCGCTTGCGGGGAAGTTCTCCCTGAACTTCTCATACGCCGCAGTAAATCGTTGTTGAGTCGACTCGGATCGGCTTGGAGTGTCCGACAGCATTATGGAGAGCAGGATGTTGGCCCGCACTTCTTCGTCGTCCCGTTGCTCGGCAAGATCCAAGGCGCGGTTGATGTCGAAGGGATTGCCGAATTGCCGATTCAGGCGTAGCCAGATCAGCACTTCTTCGTTGGAGCGGGGCTGGGGCTCATTAGCGCGGTTCTTGTATGTGTCCCATGCCCCCTCGACGTCGGCCCCTAAGTACTGGGCTTTGATTAGGGCCCATTGCGTGCCGGGATCGTCCGGTTGTTCAGTAAAAAGTTGGGCGGCGTATTCAGCAGCTTCCAAGATGTCGCCCGCTGCGGATTTGGCTTCGATGAGGACTCTGTAGGCCTCTGTGCGTCGTCTCCAGATACTGCCGCCGGCGTGAAGGCTGTTTTCTGCACATCGCGATGCTTCCGTGTTGTGGTCTAGCTCGTGGTGGAACCCTGCCGCGGTAAGCCATAGTTCGGGGTCATGCCAGCGCTTCGCGCCGAGCTCGGCCGTCGCGGCTGCTTCCGTTATGTTTCCCTGTTCGGCATGGAAGTTGATCAGGGACGCAAGTACGTGTCTACTTTCGAGTTGGCGTGAGCGGGCGAGTTGCAGGCTGCCGTCGATTTTCCGGAAAACGTCCGAGATGAGCCGTAGGTCGCTTATCTCGGGGGATGCCAGGTTCTCCCACGCTGGGACCGGTATCTCTAGTCCTTTTCTGGCCAGGCGGGTGGCGATCGACAGCCCTAATCCCGGGTCGGGGGCGTGTCTGAAGGCTTCCGTCCAGTTCCTGTTGGCTTCTTCGGTGTCGCCTTCGGATTCGGCCATCAATGCCTTCACATGGGCGATAGTGCCTGGATCCTTAACGCTGGCGAGCAAGTCTCGTGCTCGAGACATCATTCCAAGCTCAGCTGAGAGCATGCAGGACTCGGTGCGGACTGTTTCGTCTGAGGCTTCGCGCTCTGTGGCTGTCCCTTCGGGGGGAGGTTGCATAGCCTTCCAACCGCTCAGGTAGTCTCCGAGGAGGCTGTACGCGCGCATGGTGGTTAGGGCAGCCTCGGGGCTGTCGCCCTGCCACTTCCGATAGGTCTCCCTGGCGCTGAGAGCGTGACGGAGTCCTTCCTGCAGATCCCCCAGATAGTTTGGCTGGCTCCGGGCGGTACCGCGAGCAAGTAGTCTCTGTGCTGCTGTCAGGTGTGCACTGCCGGTCCCGTATAGGTCGGCTGCAGCTTTTGCCACGGTGATCGCTTCGTCGTGGTCTCCCAGGGCATCTAGGGCATCAACCAGCAGGAGCTTGCGGAGGCAATCGTCTTCAGAGGGCCCGGTTTCCCAGTTTTGCAGGTGTTCGCGCATGCCCCCTGCGTCGCCATCTACGGCTGAAAGGAGTGCGTTAGAGAGCGGGTGGGGCGCGTCACCTGCCAGTTGTTCTTGAAGGCTGACTTTGTCCACGGGACCGGCCGCCATTGCCCGCTTTGCTTTCCAGTAGCTTCTGGGTACCGCACCATTGGAGATCGCCTCTGCGTAGAACCCTGTCGCCGTTGTGCGTGCGCCGTAGTCCCTGGCGAGACTCCCCAGCCAGCACATGGACGCTATAGGAAGATCCTGCATCCATGTTGGCCGTTGCTCCGCCCACGCCGCGACTGTTTGCTTTCTGTCCGGCGAGACAACAATTTCGGCGACCGCCCTGCTGACGTTTGGCCAAATCGACCTTATGTTTCTGGCCTCTTCTGCCCTAAAGCGATTCAACATCTGGAGGTTTGGCTCGAACGTGGCGTCATCCGAGTTTCTGGCGTCGATATGCCGGTATGTTGCTTGGTACGTATTCTCGACGAGGGCTTCGACCCGTTGTCCTTGGGCAGCGGTTGCTTCCGAGGGTTTCAGGTTGGCAACGTAGCTTTCGATCAGGATCTTCAGCAACGCCGTGATCTTTGCGTCGTCGGGTTCGTTCTTGATGAGTTCGGCGAAGGCTTCTTCGTTTTCCTTTAGCTGATCCCAGTCGCCTTTCTGGAAGGCCTTGAGGACGTCCAGCTGTCTCAGAACGCCATGAAGCCGGAAGAATCGGATCTTCATGCCTTGTAGGGCGGCTCGACGGGTAATACGCCATGAAACACGCCAAGGCAATGTGATGCTTTCCAGAGCGGGCGAAGTGATTTTCCCAACTAGCGGTGCCCCGGCCTTTGCCAGCAACGCCCATTCAACAGCCACAAGCCTCCCCCTTCGGGCTAATTGAAACTTGAGCCCGCTAGCAGCGGGACCCCACATTAGGTTACTGTCCGAAGCTTTCCCGCCAGGCCTTAGCTCTCAGGTACTGGGGTTACCCTCTGTTGGTGGACACCTGAAGTAGCGGGATCCTTGGATTCTGCGGGAAGGTGTTCTTGTGAGCACGACAAGACGTAAATTCACTCCGGAGTAT
>NZ_JBEPOZ010000025.1:0-70214 GCF_040547005.1 Arthrobacter sp. UYCu712 | reverse complement strand
TCAACGCCGCCCAAGGCGACGCCCACACGCGCCTGCCCTCGGACTTCAGCAGTCCTACTCATTGGCCCAAAAACAGCTGAAGACGACACAACGGTGCCCGCCGGCCGGCAACTACACAGCAGTTGCCGGCCAGTCAGCACCAAAACCTCCGGCGGAAAGTGTCCGGTAGCCGATCAGCAATCGGGCACTGTAGCGCCCGTTGGGCCACCGGCTAACGGACGACCGGCGTGTCCAGGTTCTCGATATGAAGGCATAGGCTCGAACGATGAATGAACCCCTGAGGCTGCAGCGGCATGAAGACCTCAGCATGATGGAACTTCTTGCACTGGAAAAGCTTTTCGACAGTGAATATCTAAGCGATTACGGCCGGTGGGATCCCGACGCGCCGTACGGCTACTCGCCGGCGGATTTCCATGTACTGACGTTCCAGGGGTCTGTGCTGGCGGCGCATGTGGGCTTTCAGCGTCGTGTGATATCGGTAGGAACCGAAGACGTCCTAGTGGCTGGCACGGGAGGCGTGCTGGTTGATCAACGCTTTCGCGGTACTGGTCTCGGCGGCCGAGCGATGCAGCACGCTCAAAGGGCGATGCGTGATGAAGCCGGAGCCGACTTCGGTTTCCTCGGATGTCGTAAAGAGGTAGTCCCCTTCTACGAGTCGGCGGGATGGGTTCAGGTGCACGCCACGGAACGGTGCTTGTCCCGCGTGGACCAGACATCGGTCATCGTGTCTCAGGGAGGGCCAACGCTCGTCTGCTCGTCGACTCGCGATGCGAGGGAGTGGCCGAACGGCGGCATCGATCTTCGAGGCACACCTTGGTGACGTCGCGACTCAAAGCGCAGCTTCCAGTGGGGACGATCAGGTTACGGACACCCTGGCGCACCGGTTACAGTGGCTCACATGTCTCGAATTCTGATCACCGGCATGTCAGGGGCGGGAAAGACAACTGTGCTGCATGAGCTGTCCCGGCGGGGCTACCAAACGATCGACACCGACTACGACGCCTGGGTGCTTCCTGACGGAACTTGGGATGAACCGCGAATGTCGGCACTTCTCGCGTCTGATTCGCCCCTAGTTGTCTCGGGGACTGTCGAGAATCAAGGTCGCTTCTATGACCGTTTCTCCGTTGTTGTTCTCCTGAGCGCGCCGGTAGAAGTCCTCATCGAGCGAGTCTCGGTTCGTACGAACAATACCTACGGCAGCTCAGAGGCTGACCAGTCCGCGATCCGCCAACACGTTCTCGACGTCGAACCGCTGCTTCGAAACGGGGCGACCCTCGATCTCGATGGTCGTCGACCGGTCCCAGAACTGGCCGATGAGGTTGAACGTCTAATCGCGGAGTCCGACCAGATCTGACGCCCGGTAAAGGATCCTTTCCGTACGGAGCATCTGCTTGGCGTGGTGGTCAACTGGCCCTCGGTGTGGCCTGACCGATGACTTTTCCGCGCCGTGCTTGTCCGTACAACGAATACCGACCCACGGGAGACTGCCGCCATGCGCAAACTGACCTTCGGCATGAACCTGAGCCTGACATCGCCGCGCCCGGCGACGACCTCGGCTGGAGCGTACCGAGCGACGAGCTGTTCCAATGGTGGTCCGACCGCACCGAACAAGCCGACGTGGAACCTCGATGAATGTCGCCCCGACGTGGGCTACTGGCAGACGCTGAACACGGGCTGCAACTTTGGCGGAACGAAGTGGTTTGACTAAACCACCGCCGGACGGTCCGGACCACGTCCGAGCCTGGCAGTAGCGCGAGAGCCCGGACCGATCGTCGGTTCGGGCTCTTGTCGTCCGGGTGGCGGCTATGGGCCGGAGTCCCGACTAAGGGGTCCGCCGCCCGGCTTTGGTCGTCACCGCGATGATGGCAGAGACCAGGACACCTACGCCGCTCAGCAGGAACACCACGATGGCCGTGCCAGTCCAGTGAGTGACCGAAGGTTCGGGCGTGAAGGAGTCGGCGGCGTCGATGCTCAGGCCGACAGCCCACCAGGCGAAGACAGCCGAGGCCGTTCCGACAATCAGCGAGGCGATCAGGACGAAGTGTGACCAGTGGGCCTGCACTCCCGCCCGTGCCAGGACAGCAAAGGCGGCGGCGGTGACGCCGACTCCGACTCCGACCAGCAATATGATGCCACCGAAAACGAAGGACAAAACGGCAACCACTGCCAGCAGAACCCAGGAAAGCACCGCCGGGATCACTCCGAGCCGTCCGAGCAGGAGCTGGCCGGCCTGGCGAACCCGCAGTTGCACGGCCATCCGGACGGCGCCGCGGCTGATTCGGTCGGCGCTTGCACCGGCCGAATCAGCCGACTGGACGTTACTTCGCCATTCTTCGCCGTACCTAGCACGTTCGGAGGCCGGGGTGAGGCGGGTCGCCCTTTGGAGGCGGCGCTCGATCTTAATCATCAGGACTCCCTATTTCCACTGTGTCCCGGCCGAGTCGGCCGTCGGCCCATTGGCGCCCGGTGGGAAGCAATGAGTAGAGCCGCCTGCGCGGGCCAGGGCGGTCGATGTCGGTCTCCCAGCGCGACTGGAGGAAGCCGGCCCTCTCCAGCCGTTCGAGCAGAGGATAGATGGTGCCCGTCGGGCGTCCGGTCTCGGTGGAGATGAGCAATCCCCACATTTCCGCGTCGGCATCTGTCAGGCATTCCAGTTGACTTCCTCGGATACCTTCGTCTTCTCGCGAAACCCGACGACCTTAGCGACTACGACGTTCGTCGTCCGCTGACTCCGACGGGCCCAAACCTCTTTGGCCTGATCAAACATGTCGGTAGCGTGCAGTTGGGGTCAGTTCTAGAGGATTGGAGCCGTGCGGCAGCTTCTTCCGCTGCGAGGATTTCATCATCGTTCACCGCTGTCACCCAGCCGCGACGGCGCATGGTGGGTATCGGCATGAGTATCGACACCGGCGATGACTTTGATGATCTTATTTGTCATGATGGAACTGGCTCCTCGACTCCGCAGCAGCGTAGTGATGGGCTCGCGTCGACCAGGTGGGCAGACAAGACGGTGATGGGACTGGTCGAATCAGGCTCCTGACTTGTTCAATGGGTAGTGGGATGCCGCAGGATCTGCAGTCTTGTAGTGTCCAGGGTGTCTGCCGGCACAGGTCCGCAAGCTCCTTGCCGCCGGGTCCGTCCCTGCTGGCTCACTGATAGCGTGCCGCGCCGCTGACACCCGCCCGGGGCGTGGCTCGACAGAGGCATGCAAAGACTTCAAGTCAGGGTGCCCGCCACGGGTGAACCATCACAGACGTCGGCGTAAGGACCCGGACATGATCGTCATCGGCATCGACCCCCACAAATCCTCCATCACCGCAGCAGCCATCGATCCCTCGGGCAACCAGCTTGCGGGGCGGCGCTTCGTCGTCAACTCCGGCACCACCCGGCAGCTGCTCGGCTGGGCCGCGCAATGGCCCGAGCGCAGATTCGCCATTGAGGGCGCCAACGGGCTGGGCCGGGGAACCGCCCAGATCCTCGTCGCGCACGAAGAGCACGTAGTGGATGTTCCCTCCACACTGGCCATGAAAGTCAGGGTCCTCTCCACCGGCGGCGGCCGGAAGAGCGACCCGGCAGACGCCTTCGCGGTCGCCGTAACAGCCCTGCGGCAGGTGAACCTGCGCCCCGTCGCAGCCGAAGACCAGACCACGATTCTGCGCCTGCTGGCCGAACGACGCGACGATCTGGGCCACGAACGCGCCCGGCTGCTAAACCGCCTGCACCGGTTCCTGCGCGAGCTCATCCCCGGCGGCGTCGAACCCGGCCTGAGCGCCACCAAGGCCGGCGCCGCGCTGCGCAGGGTCCGGCCGGCAACCGCCACCGATGCGCTCCGGCGTGATCTCGCCAGAGACCTGCTGGCCGACCTCCGGCGCATCGATACCGGCATAAAAAGTAACGAGGCTCAGACCCGCGAGGCCTTGGACGCATCCGCCACCACCTGCAGGAGGTCCCGGGCATCGGCGTCGTCCTGGCGGCCAAGCTCCTGGGCCACGTCGGTGACATCACCCGCTTCCCCAGCGCCTCACATTTCGCCAGCTACACGGGAACCGCGCCCCTGGATGTCTCCAGCGGTAATCAAAACCGCCACAGGCTCAACACCGGGGGAAACCGGCAGCTCAACTCCGTCCTGCACACCATGGCCGTCTGCCAAAGCCGCGATCCCGGCCCCGGACGCGACTACTACCTCAAGAAAACCGCCGAAGGAAAAACACCCAGAGAAGCGCGCAGGGCGCTCAAACGACGACTCTCCAATGTCCTCTACCGCCGGATCCTCCACGACCACCAGCACGCCCATCAGGCCGCCGCTTGACACACAGAGGCGCTATGAAGTCATGTCCGTCTGGCCAATGCGTCTGTTACAGGCCGTGGCACGGCGGACGGATCATTCACAAGACAGCTTCAAGAAGCGTCAGTCAGAAGTAGAGTCACGCCGCCCCACGGCTTAATAACACCATCACCGTCAGAAGTCCTGTGCACCGTCGTGCATTTTTTGACAGTCGTTTGCATCAAACGGCAGCTGCTACAGCGTTGAGGCCTCGCCGGCTTTCGCAGCACTGCCTGCCAGAGCACGGCACGGGGGCTACGGGTCCCAGTCGGCAGCCGATCGTCGTCACCTCCTCTGGCATTTCAAATACTGTCGACAATGACCTGATATGAGCTCAAAGCAGGAGCCCTGTAACCACCTTGTCCTTGAGCGTCATTACCGGCTGCTGCTGCAGCAGGTTTGGTCACCATGCATCTACATCTCCTATTCCGAAAGTTTCGGGGTGGAGAACCTCGGCCCGGCCAACCGTTCAGCTCATTCCGAGCCATCATCCTGTGCTTCAATAGCCCGCCACGGACTGACCATGTCCATTGGCCCCGGCGCCTCCCCGACGGACGGGGCGGACCCACCCCGGGACAGCCCTACGCTGTGACGAATGCCGAACGGACAAGCACCTGCCCATCAGATCCATCAAGGCATTGGCGTTGCTCACTTTGTGCTGGCCGTGCCTAACAGTTGCCAGAACCCGGATATCCCAGCCCGCCCGCAGGGACCGGGCGCACCAGAGCCGCCCTCCGTGTGTGCCGCCGGAACGAGCCCGTCCGTGCGGGTGGGAGATGGCCGACATTGACAGACTCCCGTATCAGCGGGAAGGCCCGGAAGCATCGGGCGGATCCTCATCATTGGGCCTCCATGCATCTGGATAACGCCGGTCCCAAGAGCTGACAAGGATACCGGTCCCGGGAGGACGCCGTCCCCGCCTTGCTCTGGGGCGGGGCCCCGAAGACAGGCGCCGAACAACCAGCACGTGGCCGGTTGGGCGGGTGGCCCCTCCTCGGTCGTTCTTCCGGATCCCGCGACGTTGCCATTTTGTGCCTTATACCCGGGAAGATCGTGTGCGACGATGCGTTCATGAGCGAACACAACGAACCCGGCCCGGACGCCGTCGGGGCCCGGCCGGCACAACGTGCCGGACATCAGGGGCGCCGCGAGGACCTGACCACACACCAGATGCGCACCATCGGACAACGGCGCTCGGACGCTGAAGAAAAGCTCGCACGCCATCTCAAGGAAGGCCGCCACCCGGCCGGAGAACATCCCCCGGCAATGGAAAGGCCCGCTGATGACTAGCCGGCCGTAAGCGGCACAGCTGCCTCGCCCCTTCGGTGCGAATGGTGGCGCCTGGCGCCTCACCAGCGCCAGCCTGCGGTCGGCCGCCCCGGGCCCAGACGGATCCGCCCGATCCGGTTGTGGTCCAAGTGCTCGGCGGCGATCAGGACCGAGATCTTGTCCGGGCCGACGCCGGGAAGGCCGCGGTGGACCCCGCCGATGAAGCTCTCGTCGAGCTCGACCCAGCCCCGAGAGCAGTTCTCGTTCGAGGGGGCCATGGCGCGCCGGAGCTTGTGCATCGACGCAAATGCCGTCTCATAGGACTTTAGCCCTAGGACCCGCTGCAGCTTTTTTGCAGCCGCGGCCCCCGGAATAACTAACTGGCGGGACGGGAAGCAGAGGGCCCGAGGGCCCGAGACCGGCGCGGCCACTGGACACTAGGTCAAAGTCGGGCCCAAAGCCCCTCGTGAACCGGGCTGAGTGCGCATAAATTTAGTAGTGTCCGGCCCGGGCCACCGCGGAAGTGAGCCCGGTAGATCATTGAAAGGGAGGTTGCGTGATGGGCAGCGTAAGCGGTCCTGATGATGCGCGACGACTCGACGCAGACTGGGACGGCACTCCGGAACCCCTGAATCAAACGGAAAACCGCGCTTCTGACCACAGTGTTGACGCCCGCTTCTACGAAGAGACTGACGGTGTTCTCCCTTATGGCGAGAACGACGGGTACTTCGATGACACGGGCGGCCCGGTCGACGGTATTTTGCCAGGAGACCCGGCCGCCGCCGCTATCCGTGAAACCGTGGTTGCCCGGGAAGAGGAGCGGTTCGGCGGCATCAAGTTCGGCTCGGCCTTCTTCGGCTGGCTGGTCTCGACCGCAATGGCTGTTTTGCTGGTAGCTCTGGTTGCGGGGGCCGGCAGGGCCGGCTTTCTGCCCGGCACGGACCCGCTCCCCCGAGCTGGCCAGGAATCATCAGGCGGCATGACCGGTATGATCGTGCTCCTGCCGCTCCAGCTCCTCGCCTATTTTTCGGGTGGCTACGTGGCAGGGCGGATGGCGCGTTTCAACGGCGTCGGCCAGGGGCTCATGGTGTGGCTGTGGGGCGTCATCGGAGCCGCAGCGATGGCACTGCTGGCGATTACGGGGCAATATGATGTCCTGACCACGCTCAACAGTTTCCTTCGCCTTCCACTGCTCGAGGGGCAGCTGAGTCTAGGCGGCATCATTGCGGCCATCGCGGTGGCCGCCACAGCCCTGATAGGCGCCGTGCTGGGCGGGATCACCGGAGTTCACTACCACCGGAAAGTGGACCGTGCGGGCTTTACTCCGCCGGAGGAGTAATACCAGCCCTAGGAGCGCACCCGGTTTCTCATGCGCCACCAGGGCCGGCGAGTTTGCGCCTCCCCTTCGCTCCACCATTTGGCCATGCCGTTGCCGGATTGCCAGATGTCTCTGCGCGTCGCCTAAATGTCGCCAATATGAGGTATCGGTAGAACGTGGCGCGGGAGACTCCGAGCATCTTGCCGATATCGGGGGCGCTGACTCCTTTGCCTTTGAGCTCCATGGCCCTGGCCGCGGCAGCGTCGTCCACTTTGCGGGGCCTTCCGCCGTGGTGGTTGTTTGCCGCGGCCACGACGAGACCTGCTCTGGTGCGTTCGATCATCGTGTCGCGCTCCAGCTGCGCGAACGCGGCCATGATCGTCAGCATCGCGGTGCCCATGGGCCCGGTTGTGTCCAGTCCTTCGGTCAGTGAACGGAAACCAGCTCCCTGTTCCCGGACAGTCTCGATGACATCAAGGACGTGCCGGGTGTTGCGTCCCAGACGGTCGAGCTTCCATACCGTGAGCACGTCACCGATCTCTAACCGATCCAAGGCCTTGGAGAGTTGAGGGCGTTCCGTCGTGGACCCGCTGACGCCATTGTCGGCAAAGATCCTCGCAGCGCCGCCGGCATCGAGTGCAGTCAGCTGCAGATCAAGGTTCTGTTCCGTGGTGGATGTGACTGTTGGTTGGGAATGGCGGTTTCGGTGTCCCGTACGGGAACGCTCACAGCTATCGGTCCAGGCCCAGAAGCACCTCATCCACAGGCCGCCCACCCCGGCATCGGATTTGCCGGATCTGCGGACACTGTTGTCCAAGCCCTCTACCGTGAAGTCACCGAAGGTCCCGATGCCCAAATCGGCCAGGAGTCATTCCTGGCGAAGAAGACCCCGGACTTCCGTTGGAGTGGCGAGCTCTTCTGGCGCGAACACCCTCCGCGAGTCATAAGAGTCACCTCGAATGCAGATCTTTCAAGTACGATCTTGTGATGCCCCGCCTCATCGCTCCTGACGTCAGCTACCACTCCTCGTGGCTGGAAGGATCCGCAGAATTTGACGGCGTCCACCGGGACGGCGGTGGCGCAGAGGACTGGTCTCTGGAAGAACTCAGAGATGCCCAGTCGTTCCGCCGATTTGTCGAGACCCTCATCAACGACGCTTCGCCCGAGAGCCCGCGAAAGCCCGGGCGCGTGCCCTGCACGTATCTGTGGATCGTCGAGGGTGAAACGTTCATTGGTTCACTTGCCATCAGGCACGAACTCAATGATTATCTCCTCAATGAGGGCGGTCACATCGGCTACAGCGTGAGGCCCTCCGCCAGGCGTCGCGGCCATGCAGCGACGGCACTGGCCGATGCCCTGCATATTGCCCGGGACCTTGGAATCTCACGCGTTCTCGTCACGTGCCATGAAAAAAACATCGGCTCACGGGCGACCATCGAAAAGAACGGCGGTATCTACGAGGACAGCCGCAAGGGTAAGCGCCGCTACTGGCTCGATACTGCCTAATCCACACCCCGTGAACGGGGTGCAACGCAAGGCAGGCTGCCCTTGATTCCAGTCCCAGGCTGTTCTTTAGCTGCAGCCGACTGTCCTAGCCTTCTTCGGGGGGGGTCCTCAACACTGGAGATCCCGAACGAGGTCTTGGCCAACAGAGCTGGGGCAGCAACGGTGAGAATTACCGCTACTGCAAAACAGTGCTTCCCAACGACTCAACTCATAAGGCTCAGTTCCCGTGCACCTGAGCCTAATTTCACTCCCCCTGCCCCGCCAGACCCACCACCGACCACCACGAGTGGTGGTTGCTTCACGGACTGGCTCGGCTGGCGGAGTTGTCGGACTCCTACAACGTCGCGAACCCGGCCCGCATTCTTGGAACCGGGACACCCGGGGTGGGACACTCCCCCGGGGATTCGGATCCGCTGAACGGCGCGTAACCTGACTGTCCCGGAAGTCCTCTCACAACCGCGCCCCGACCGCCCGTCACATACTCGATTTTCGGTACGGTGCACGAATGGATATTGGGTTCCCGCCGGTATCAACGGCGAAGCAGGACCCGGCAGCTGGACGCGCTGGCAGCCGCCAGCGTTGAAAGCGACCACATCCCTGTGGATAAGAGGTCCGGGGCCACGACAGCCCGGCCGGGGCTCCATGAGGTGCCGCCTCATGCCAGGGCCGGTGACGTGCTGGTGGTCCACACGCCGGATCGGCTGGGACTGACCGTGCGGGACTCGCTGAACCCGGTGTACGAACTCAAGGAACGCGGCGTCGGGATCAAAACCCTGGCCGATCCCCTGGCCATCGACACCACCCGAGCCTGACGGTCCCATGGCGAAGCTGGCGTTTGTCATGCTGGCCCTTTTCGGGCAGATGGAACGTATACGTACGCGGCCGAGCGGGCTGCACACGCCCGGACCGTGGCGGCTGCCAACGGCCGACACACCGGTAAGCCGTCCGTCGTCGATCCTGACAAGCTCGAACACGGCAGGATGTCATTGTCCTGGTGCGTAGGACGGGGAGGGAAAGCCCATAGAATGGTGAGGAATTGGCCGGGGGGACCATATGAATTCACGCGGGATTTGCCTTGTCATCGAAAATGACCGCGACATCCGGGAACTGCTCGTACTGATCCTCTCCGGCATGGGCTTTGAAGTACGGGCCGCAACCACCGGGGCGGCAGGGATTCGCGCGGCGAGGGCACTGGATCCGCCCCTGATTACCTTGAATCTCGGCTTACCGGACATAAGCGGCCACGACGTTGCCCGCAGCCTCAGGGAATATTCAAATGAACCCATCATCATGATCACCGGACGGGCCAGGGCCGGTGACGAACTCGACGGCATGGCCGCCGGCGCTACCGCCTACCTGACCAAACCCTTCCGGCCTGCACAACTCAGGGCAATGGTGCAGGAACTGTGCCCGCCGCCGTCCCCTGTCACCGCGCCAGCCCATAATGTGTTCAGTGATGAGGACTGATGCCTGACCCGTCCACCCTTGCCTTCGGCCTGACCTACACGGGCACCCTCGTAGTGGCCCTGCTGATGTTCCTCGGCCAGGTAGCCGCCTTCACAGCCCTGCTGGCCATGGCCGGGACCGCCAAACTCCTGGTCGTGTCCGTGCGGGCACTACTGCGCCCACGATCGGACTGACGCTGTACTTTTCCCCAGGGGTCGTGCTGATCGGAGTTGTTGTGGTGTCTGCTGTTCTTCATCCGGATGTGGCTGCTGCGATTGAGGTGTGTGAACGACTCGCTTCGGGGCCTCTGGCGGTGGTGCCGGAGCCCGACAACGCCGAGTACGGCGCTGTGGTCTCAGTCACCGGCGAGACGCGGTTTCGGGCGGGCAAGCTGACACCGACGAAAGTGGGATTGTTCGTCACGGTCTGGCGGCGCGCCAGTGACGGGTCAACCGAACCATTGTCGGCCGAATATGGTCCGCAGTCGTTGGTGATCGCCGTTCGAGAGGGCGACAACTTGGGGCTCTTTGTTTTCCCGAAGAGCGCGCTCGTTGAGCGCGGCATCGTTGCTATCGGTGGCGTTGGCGGGAAGCGCGGGTTTCGGGTGTATCCGCCGTGGTCAGCGACGGAAAACCCCCAGGCGAAGCGGTCTCAGAAGTGGCAATGCAGATTCTTCCTCGACCTGGGCGACGGGGACGTCGACCTGCAACGGGCACGCAGTCTTCTTGATGCGACCTAGATGTGATTGAGCTGCTGCGGGGATTTCGGACAGCGGATTGAGTGGATTCTTCTACGCTGCCAGGGCTGGCTGTTGATAGCCATGGTGGACTTCGTTGGGCCGCCGGTAACCGGGCGCGGAGTGGCGGCGCCGGCTGTTGTAAAGCCCCTCGATGTAGCGAATGACGTCGCTGCGGGCTTGTGATGTGGTCGCGTAAACGGCCCGATACACCCGCTCGTTCTTCAGGGCTGAGAAGAACGATTCGGCCATGCTGTTGTCCCAGCACACGCCCGTGCGTCCCATCGGGGAGCGCATGCCCAGGCCGGCCACCAGTGCCCTGAAATCCGTTGAGGTGTAGACGCTGCCCCGATCGGAGTGCCAGATCGCGGACGGCTCGATCCGGGTCGTAGCGGCGGCGTTCTTGAGCGCGTCTGCGACGAGTCCGGTGCGCATGTGATCGGCGATGGACCAGCCGACGACTTTCTTCGAGTAGCAGTCGATGACGGTGGCGAGGCAGAGGAATCCTTGCCAGGTGTGGATGTAGGTGATGTCGCCGACGAACTTCACCCCGGGGCGGTCCGCGGTGAAGTCCCGCTGGACGAGGTCGGGCATGCCCGCGGCCGCCTCAGCGTCAGCCTCGGTGGTGATGCGGAACGGGCGTGGTTGACAGGCCACCAGGCCCTGGCGGCGCATGATCTGCCGCACCAGCTCGGGAGAGCACTCGGTCTGTTCCGCGGCGAGATCGGCGTGGATGCGCCGGTACCCGGAGGTGCCCTCGGACTCCTCGAAGTAGTGCTGGATCCGCGCTGTCAGCACCTGGCGGCGGGCCGCGGTGGCCGATTGGGGACGGGTGGCCCAGTGATAGAAACCGGACGTCGAGACGGCCATCCAGCGGCACATTCACCACCGAATTGAGATTGGCGGGTTCAGCTTTTTGGGAATCGATGAATTCATACGTGCTCACTACCGCTGCTCCCGCGCGAAGTAAGCGCTGGCTTTTTTCCGGAAGGCAGTCTCCGCCCGCAGCTCTTGAACTTCACGCTCGAGCTCCTTCAGCCGGGCCCGTTCAGACACCGTCAGATCCGCCTCCGTGCCGCCGTTGGCCGCGCGGTACTTGACCAGCCAGTTCCGGAGCGTCTCGGGGCCGACACCATACGCGGTGGCCACGTCCTTGATCGGCTTGGACGTGTTGATCACCTCCCGGCACAGCTCGTCCTTGAACTCCTGGGCAAATCGCTTGCGTGATGCGGTCATGCTGATCTCTACCTTCGGTAGACCCTCATTTCAAGAGGGCCCACTGTCCGAGATCTCCGCGGCAGCTCAGTGTCGTGGCTGCGCCGGGTCCTGGAGACGGCGCGGTAGGTGGTGATGGAGGGCCTCGAACGGTCCGGGAGGTCAGGTAGGGCCCCTCTTTCGCCGCTCAACGCCGGGGGTTCCGCTACTTATTCGTTTGGCCGGGTCGTTCTTGTCCGGGGTTTCCGGCATGATGCGCTGGGCCGGCCCTTCCCGCGGTGGCTGCTGGAAGCGGCCCTCGAGGTATGCCAGCCCCGCGGAGCAGTCGGCCGCCGCTCGGGCAAAGATGTGCAGGGGACCAGGCCCGTTCGCTCTGGGTGGCCAGCACCCTCGCCGGACGCACCTTGCCGGACTTGTCCGCAGCCGCCGACCTGCCGTCTCCCGGGGAAGCGGCCGGCTAACCGGTGTGCCCGGCGACCGCGGCCACGGCGTCCCGGACAGCGTCGACGGCGATTGCCACGTCGGCGTCGTCCGTGCTCCAGTTGCTGACGGAAATGCGCAGGATGTCCCGGTCCTGCCAGCGCGAACCGGACATCCAGACCCGGCCGTCGCCGATGATCCTGGCCGTCACCGCGCGGGTCGTGTTGTCGTCGCCGAAAGCCAGCGAGACCTGGGTGTAGTCGACGTCGTTAAGCACCTCGACACCGTCCAGCGCCGAGAGCTGCTCCGCCAGTTGAGCGGCGCACCGCACGAGCCCGCGGACCTGGTTGGCCACACCGTCCCGGCCCAGTGACTTCAGTGCCGCCCAGACCGGCACTCCGCGGGCCCGGCGGGACAGTTCCGGGACCGACTCGAACGGGTCCGCGGCGCCGTCGGTGTCCTGGATCAGGTAGCTCGTGTGCAGGCCCATGGCAGAACGCAGCGCACGGGAGTCCCGGACCACCGCGATCCCGCAGTCATACGGAACGTTGAGCGTCTTGTGCGCGTCGGTGCCCCACGAATCGGCCCCTTCCATCCCGGCGGTCAGGGCGGCGAGTTCCGGCACGGCGGCAGCCCAGAGTCCGAACGCACCGTCCACATGTACCCAGGCGCCGTGCGATTTTGCGACGGCGACTGCCTCCAGGAAGGGATCGAAGGCCCCGGAATGCAGATTCCCGGCCTGCAGGCAGACCAGCAGCGGTACCGGCCCGGATCCGCCCGCGCCGGCCAGGGCGCGGTCCAGCGCGCAGTCCAGTTCCGCCGCGTCCATGCGGCCCTGCCGGTCCGCGGAAACCACCGTGGGCCGCCCCAGGCCCAGATACCGCAGGCCAAGGTCGATGGTGTCGTGGCGTTCCTGCCCCACGAAGCAGCGGATCCGGGGAGCGCCGGAGAGGCCGTCGCCGTCGAGGTCCCAGCCGGCGTCGGACATCAGGCGCCACCGTGCCGCGGCGAGGCCGGTGAAGTTCGCCATCGTGGCACCGGTGGCGAAACCCACGCCGGACTCTTCCGGAAGCCCCAGCAGCTCCAGCAGCCATTTGCCGGCGGCCTCTTCGATGGCGGCCGTCGCGGGCGTGGCAAACCGCAGACCGGAATTCTGGTCCCAGGCGCTGACCAGCCAGTCCGCGGCCAAGGCCGCCGGCAGGGTGCCGCCGATGACCCAGCCGAAGAACCGTCCGGAGGGCATGGCCATCAGTCCGGGTTCCGCTTTCGTGGCCAGATAGTCCACCACCTCCGCGGCCGGCATTCCGCCCGGCGGCAGTGGCCCGCCGAAGTCGGCAGCCAGCCCGGACGCTGTGGCGCGCGGACCGACCCTGCGGGTTTCCTGGCTTTCGAGCCACCGACGTGCATGCCGGGCAGCGGCCTCCAGAGCATCGCTGTAACGGTTTTCAGGTGCTGACATAGCTGCATGCTACGCCCGCCGCTTCCGTCCCGGGAGGGGCCCGGGGCGGCCTGTAGGCGGGAACGGGTCAGGCGAAAGTGTCCTGCCAGATGTCCGAACCGAGCTTGAGGATCAGCGCCCCGACCACCACGAGGAACACGATCCGGATGAACCGGCTCCCCTTTTTGACGGCTGTCCGGGCGCCGAGGTAGCCGCCGCCCATGTTCGCCAGGCCCAGCACCAGCCCGAGGCCCCAGAGCAGTGAGCCGTGCGGCAGGAAGAACAGCAGGGCTCCGGCGTTGGTGGCCATGTTGACGATCTTCGCCTTGGCGCTGGCTTCGAGGAAGGCATAACCCATCGCGGACACCAGCGCGATGATCAGGAACGAGCCGGTTCCCGGACCGATCAGCCCGTCGTAAAAACCGATCACGCCGCCGATCAGGCAGGCCACCACATAGTGCCGGTGACCGCCGTGCCGCAGCTTGGTCAGGTCCCCCACGTTCGGACGGAAGGCCGTAAACAGTGCGACGACGACGAGGGCGGCAACGATGATCGGCTTGAACACGCTGGCCGGAAGGGTCGCTGCGAGCACCGCCCCGCCGAAGCTGCCCGCGAGGGCGATGACCGCCATCGGCAGCGCCGTTCGCAGATCCGGCCGGACCCGGCCGTAATATGTCACGGCACTCGTGGTGGTGCCGAAGATCGACCCCATCTTGTTGGTGGCCAGCGCCTGCACCGGGCTGATGCCGGGCACCAGGAGCATCGCCGGAAGCTGGATCAGGCCGCCGCCTCCGACGACGGCATCGACCCAGCCTGCGGCGAAACCGGCCACCACGATCAGGATGAGGGTGCTGAGTTCGATCGACTCCAGTCCTGAGACCACGCCTGTGAACTGCAGCGCGTCAGCTGTTGCGGACGGCGTTGACCACGTAGTCAACGGCCTTCTCGACCGCGATGTTCTCCGCGTCGCCGCTCCGGCGGTCCTTGATCTCCACGACGCCGTCCACGAGCCCGCGGCCGACGGCAAGGATGGTCGGAACACCGACCAGCTCGGCGTCGCCGAACTTCACGCCCGGGGACACCTTGGGGCGGTCGTCGTAGATGACGTCGAGGCCGGCGGCTTCGAGCTCCAGCGACAGCTTTTCCGCGGCTGCGAAGATCTCCTCGCCGCGGCCGACGGCCACGACGTGGACGTCTGCCGGGGCGACGGAGCGCGGCCAGACGAGGCCCTTGTCGTCATGGTTGGACTCGGCCAGGGCCGCGACGGCGCGGGTGACACCGACGCCGTAGGAGCCCATGGTCACCACGACCTGCTTGCCGTTCTGGTCCAGGACCTTGAGTTCGAGGGCTGCGGCGTACTTGCGGCCGAGCTGGAAGATGTGGCCCATTTCGATGCCGCGGGCGGTTTCCAACGGGCCGGAACCGTCCGGAGCCTCGTCGCCGGCGCGCACCTCGGTGCACTCGATGACGCCGTCCCAGCCGAAGTCGCGTCCGGCGACGAGGCCGAAGACGTGCTTGCCCGCTTCGTTGGCGCCGGTGACCCAGACGGAACCGCTGACGACGCGGGGGTCCACGAGGTACAGCAGCTTGGCGGCACCCTCGGCGCCCAGCAGCGGTGCGTCCAGGGACATTCCGGGGCCGATGTAGCCCTTGACGAGGAGCGCCTGCTTCTTGAGGTCTTCCTCGTTGGCGGCCTCGAGCACGATCTCGCCGGCCACCGGCAGGAAGGACCCGATGTTCGCTTCGACGCGCTTGAGGTCCACACCGCGGTCGCCCGGGACGCCGATGACGACGATCTGGCGTTCGCCGGTCGGCAGGGTCACGGCCAGCACGACATTCTTGAGAGTGTCAGCGGCGGTCCAGGGACCGCCGTCGGCCTCCGCCCGGGGAGCGAGGACGTTAGCGGCGTCGACGAGCGTTTCGATGGTCGGCGTGTCCGGGGTGTCCCGGACTTCGGCGGCCGGGGCGCTGCTGAAGTCGATGTCCGCGGGGACCACGGTGGTGACGGCTTCGACGTTGGCCGCGTAGCCGCCGGCCGAGCGCACGAAGGTATCCTCACCGATTTCGGTGGGATGCAGGAATTCCTCGCTCTTGGACCCGCCCATTGCACCGGCGGTGGCGGCGACCGGAATCACTTCGAGGCCCAGGCGCTCGAAGATCTTCAGGTACGCGCCGCGGTGCGCGGCGTAGCTGGCGTCCAGCCCGGCGTCGTCGACGTCGAAGGAGTAGGAATCCTTCATGATGAACTCGCGGCCGCGCAGCAGTCCTGCCCGGGGGCGTGCCTCGTCGCGGTATTTGTTCTGGATCTGGTAGATGCTCAGGGGCAGGTCCTTGTACGAGGAGTACAGGTCCTTGACCAGCAGGGTGAACATTTCCTCGTGGGTGGGGGCCAGGAGGTAGTCGTTGCCCTTGCGGTCCTTGAGCCGGAAAATGCCCTCGCCGTATTCGGTCCAGCGGTTCGTGGCCTCGTAGGGCTCCTTGGGCAGCAGCGCCGGGAAGTGGACTTCCTGGGCTCCGATGGCGGTCATTTCCTCGCGGATGACCCGTTCCACCTTGCGCAGCACACTCAGCCCGAGCGGAAGCCAGGTGTAGATGCCCGGCGCGGCCCGGCGGATATAGCCGGCGCGGACCAGGAGGCGGTGGCTGGCCACCTCGGCATCGGCGGGATCTTCACGCAGGGTGCGCAGGAACAGCTTGGAAAGTCGAAGGACCACTGGAGGGTTTCCGTTTCTGGGAGGTGCCGGGAAACTCAGTAATACTGAGCAAAGCTTCTACGTACTAATCTACCGTCAGCCCGGACACAGAAGAGCCACGCCATAACTGATGGAAGCCCCTGGCCGTTTCCGGCTGGTCATCCCGTCATGGCGTGGCTCTGCGGCCCCCATTACTGCCAGATCTCCGGCTGTGAGCTTTTTCGTGCTGCCTTTGCAGGGCATTAGCGGCCTCCGGCACTCCCGGAGCCACACGTGCCCATGCGACACGGCTAGGTAGAACCTATGTGATGCCCGGCATGAAAACAAGAGTCAGCACCCGGTTATTTCCGGACGGGCCGTCCGGATGGCTCTGCCTAGAAAAGGACCGTGGCGAACGTGCCCACCTGCCGGAAGCCCACCCGCTCGTACGTGGCGCGGGCCCGGGTGTTGAAATCGTTGACATAGAGGCTGGCGACCGGCGCAATCGTCTGGGCCAGGACCACGACGGCGGCCATGTAACTGGCGCTCTGGCCCCTCCCCCGGAAGTCGGGGTTCATCCAGACCCCCTGGATCTGGGTTACGCCGGGCGTCACCGCACCCAGCTCGGCCTTGAACACCACCTCGCCGTCCGGGGCCAGGTGGACCAGGGAATGCCCCTGGCGGATCAGGCCCCTCACCCGGCGGCTGTAATACTCCCGGCCGCCGAGATACGGCGAATAGCCCACTTCCTCCTCGAACATCGCCGCACAGGCGGGCAGGATCCGGTCGAAGTCCGCTAGCAGGCCGAAGCCCAGCGCGGGGTTCGGCGGGACGGCCGGCGGCCCGGAAATGGTCATAAGCGGCTGGTCGTCCCGGACCTCGTGCGCGGCCACGCCGAGCTGTTCCAGCGCGGAGTGGAGGGCCAGCACGGTCTCGGCCGGGCCGAAGATGGAGGCGTAGCGGCGCCCGGTGCCGTGCGCCGCCATCGCGACGAGGCCGGCGAATTCCGGGTCAAGCTGCACCGGCACCAGATTGGCGCCGGCCCAGCAGGCACCCACAAGGGCGGCGCCGTCGAATACGCCGAGGATACTGGCTCCCCCCGCCGTGGGAGCCGCCGAACCGGCGGTTTTTAGGTGGGAGAGCATAAAGACGTTGGCGACGGCGTCCTGCTGCGCCAGGTCCAGCAGTTGTGATGTGTCCTGGCCGGTCAGGGCGCGGACTGCGACGCCGGAACCGGCGCCGTCCCTACGAGACGCTAACCACGGGGCTACCCTTGACAGCATCTTCGCCATCGGCCTCCCCCATCTCTTCGGCAATACGCATGGCTTCTTCGATCAGTGTCTCAACAATCTGGTCTTCAGGGACAGTTTTGATGACCTCGCCCCGCACAAAGATCTGGCCCTTGCCGTTGCCCGAAGCCACGCCGAGGTCGGCTTCGCGGGCCTCGCCCGGGCCGTTCACGACACAGCCCATGACGGCCACGCGCAGCGGGATCTCCATGCCTTCGAGCCCTGCCGTGACCTGCTCGGCGAGTGTGTACACATCCACCTGGGCGCGGCCGCAGGAGGGGCAGGAGACGATCTCGAGCTTGCGCGGGCGCAGGTTGAGGGACTGCAGGATCTGGTTGCCCACCTTGATCTCCTCGACCGGCGGCGCGGACAAGGAGACCCTGATGGTGTCCCCGATGCCGCGCGAGAGCAGGGCTCCGAAGGCGGTGGCCGACTTGATGGTGCCCTGGAACGCCGGGCCTGCCTCGGTGACGCCGAGGTGCAGCGGCCAGTCGCCTTGTTCGGCGAGCATTTCGTAGGCGGCCACCATGATCACGGGGTCGTTGTGCTTGACCGAGATCTTGAAGTCGTGGAAGCCGTGTTCCTCGAAGAGCGAGGCTTCCCAGACGGCGGATTCCACGAGGGCTTCCGGCGTCGCCTTGCCGTACTTCTTCAGGATGCCCGGTTCGAGCGAGCCGGCGTTGACGCCGATCCGGATCGAGGTGCCGTGGTCCTTGGCGGCCCGGGCGATCTCCTTGATCTGGTCATCGAACTTGCGGATGTTGCCGGGGTTGACGCGCACGGCGGCGCAGCCGGCTTCGATCGCCGCGAAGACGTACTTCGGCTGGAAGTGGATGTCCGCGATCACCGGAATCTGGGACTTCCGGGCGATGATCGGCAGCGCTTCGGCGTCGTCGGCGGACGGGCAGGCGACGCGCACGATGTCGCAGCCGGAGGCGGTGAGCTCGGCGATCTGCTGCAGCGTGGCGTTGATGTCCGTCGTGGGTGTGGTGGTCATCGACTGCACGCTGATGGGCGAATCCGAGCCCACGCCGACCGAGCCCACCTTGATCTGGCGGGTCTTGCGGCGGGGGGCAAGTACGGGCGGCGGTGCTGACGGCATTCCCAGGCTGACCGAGGTCACGTGGACTCCTTATGTATCGAAAGACCGATGGTCTGTTGGGGGGACGGGCTAAGCTGCGTGGCTGGCCAGCAGGCCGGTCAGGGGTGCCCAGACGGTGGTGCGGGTGCCGGAAATCGCGCTGGCGGCGTTGAACGGATCCTGCTTGAGGACCTCGTTCAGGGCCGCCTCATCGGCCGCCTTGAAGATGAGGAGCGCACCGGAGCCGTCACCGTAGGGTCCGCTGGCCAGCAGCGTGCCTTCCTGCGCCAGTGCCGCGGTCCATTCGCGGTGCGCGGGACGGCTGGCGTTCCGGGTTTCGGAGGATTCGACGTCATACACGTACTCAACAGCAAAAACAGTCATACGGATACACTATCGCCCCGGGCGGCCCGGAACCCATCCGGCCGCCGGCCCGCGGCGGCCGGATGGGTACAGGCAACGGGCAGGGCCCGCCGCGGAAAGCCCGATCAGCCGAGAAAGAGCAGTTTCGCCAGCGCGGCGACGCCGGCCGCCCACAGCATGGACGTCAGCGTTCCGATGATGAATCTCTCAGCGGCAACCGGCGTCTCCTTGAGTTCGGCGAAGCGGCCCAGCCCCTTGATGGCGACGACGTAGGCGATGGCGACCGGCTGGCCGGCCAGGATCGCGACGCACACCGCCAGCCGTTCCAGGACGCCGATGATGGCTCCGCCGCGCAGGATGCGGACGCTGCTGACCGCGGCATCGTCCGCTGCGGCATGCGCGGCCGTTGCGTCCGCGGCGGTATCCGGTGCCGGCGTGGGGTTCGCGACGTCGGCGGTGGAGTCCGCGGCGGGATCCTCGGCCGCACCCGGGCCGGTGGCCGGGCCGGGATTCGAGCCTGCGGCCGCGCCGGCGTCGGCCCGGTCGTCGATGGTCCGGGCGAGCCGGAAGACCAGGGCCGTGACCGGCCAGCCGACGAAGCCGGCCGTGAGCAGGGCCAGGGTGATCCAGAGGGCGTTCACCGGTCTCCTTCTGTGCTGTCGTGGGCGAGGGACAGCAGCATGGCGGCGGCCGGCCTCGCGGCCCATTCTTCCTGCCAGCCGGACCGCAGGAGGGCGCGGCTCACCGACTGTTCGGTGATTCCGAGTTTTCGGGCCGCGATTTTCTGCGTGCCGTGGGTGCCGGACTGGCCGTTCTGGACGGAGCGCAGCTCGTCCAGAACCTTCCACTGGGCCCCGGTGCGGTCCTGCACCAGCAGCCCGATCAGACGCAGCACCGCCTCGGCGTTGGCGCAGGCCCGGGCCCCCGCCGCTGCGTCCGGCACCGGCGCGGACTGTCCCTTGCGGGCACGGCCGGCGGCGACTGCGAGCGGCACATGGGCCGCCGCGGCCTTGGCCCGGTCCACGGCAAGCCGGGCTGCCACGAAGGCCGGCCCGGATCCTTCGCGCGGGCTGGCCGGCAGCGGCAGGTCCACGGGCCCCACCCCGATGCCGACGTACCAGCGGCCGCTGCGCAGGGCGTGCAGGGCGATCTCGACGACCTCTTCGGGGCGTTCGAGGACGCCCTGGACTTCGTCGCCGACCGAGCGTTCGAAGCGCCCGGCGCTGGACAGGCCGCCGAGTTCCCCGAGGAGGGCCGGGACGCGGTCGACGTCGGAAGTGCTTCCGCGCTGGTCGATGGTCATGACGTACATGGCCCCAGCCTAAAGGGCTGATCTTTGATAATCAATCATTTCCAACTGATTATCTAAAATAAGCTGAAATAAGCTGATAATTGTGGATCAGCCGGATCAGGTTTGGAAGAGGCCCGCGGCCGGCGGAAGGGGTCCTGCTAGCCGAAGAGATTGACCGGTTTGACGATGTCCGCGTAGATCAACAGAGCGCCCATGCCCATCAGCAGCACCGCCACCACGTACGTCACCGGCAGCAGCTTGGCGATGTCGAAGGCGCCGGGATCCGGGCGCCCGAAGAGCTTGGCGATCCTGCGCCGGGCCCCCTCGTACAGCGCACCGGCCACGTGGCCGCCGTCGAGCGGCAGCAGCGGGATCAGGTTGAACACGGCCAGGGCGAAGTTGAGTCCGGCGAGCAGCCCCACCAGGGCGGCCAGCCGGGACTGCAGCGGGACCTGCTCCATCGCGGCGACCTCGCCGGCCACCCGGCCGACGCCCACCACGCTGATGGGTCCGTTGGGGTCGCGCGGCTCTTCGCTGAAGGCCGCCTTCGCGACGCCGGCGACGCGCGCCGGGAGGTTCACGACGACGCCGGCGATCTGCTTGATGTTCTCGCCCGCCATCGGAAGCACGGCCGTGGCCGGCTGCTGCACGAGCGCGGTCTGCGCGCCGATGCCCAGGAAACCGACGTCCTGGTAGAGCAGTGTCCCGTCGGCGTCCTTGGCCTGCCGGCCGTCGTCGCCGATGACCGGGCGCGAGGAGAGCACCGGGGTGACGGTGGTGGTGACCGGGCCGCCGTCGCGCTGCACGGTGATGCTGACCTGCTTGTCCGCCGAGGTGCGGATCCAGCCGGTGAGCTCATCCCAGCTGGATACCGTCTTGCCCTCGAAGGAGGTGATGACGTCATTGGGCAAAAGCCCCGCGGCCGCGGCGGGCGTGAGCTTGCAGTCGGCGGAGTCCGGGTCCACGGTCTCGCCGGCCTTGACCTGGCATTTGGAGACATCGGCGATGGTGGTGGTCTGCGTCGCGACGCCGAACCCCATCAGCAGCACGGCAGTGAGCACGACGCCGATCAGGAGGTTCATGGCCGGCCCGCCGAGCATGATGATGATCTTCTTCCAGACCGGGAGCCGGTAGAACACCCGGTCCTCATCCCCGGGGCCGACTTCCTCGTGGGCCATGGAGCGGGCGTCACTGGCGAGCGACTGGAACATGCCGGTGCTGGAGGGGCGCACCGTGCCGTCCGCCTTGTTCGGCGGGTACATCCCGATCATGGAGACGAAGCCGCCCAGCGGGATGGCTTTGAAGCCGTATTCGGTCTCGCCCTTCTTCCTGGACCAGAGCGTGGGGCCGAAGCCGATCATGTACTTGGTGACGCGGACCTTGAACAGCTTGGCCGGCAGCAGGTGTCCCACCTCGTGCAGGGCAATGGACACGGCGATGCCGATCGCCACAAAGACGACACCGAGGATAAAGAGGAGGACGGGGCTCATGGGCGTGATCTGCTGCTTCCTAGACGCTTCTGACGGCTAAACGTTCGTGGGTGCGGGCACGTGCCCACCTTTCAGCATCCAGCACGGACTCCACTGTCAGCCCGGAGGATCCTGTGTGTTCGCTGAGTACGGCTTCGATCGTATCGACAATGTCGGTGAAGCGGATCCGGCCCGCGTGGAACGCCATCACCGCTTCCTCGTTGGCGGCGTTGAACACGGCAGGGTAGGTGTTCCCCTGCCTGGCTGCGTCCTTGGCGAGTTCGACGGCGGGGAAGGCCTGCGTGTCGAGCGGCTCGAACGTCCAGCTGGTTGCCTGGCTCCAGTCGCAGGCCCGGGCGGATCCGGGCACGCGGTCCGGCCAGCCCAGGCCCAGGGCGATGGGCAGGCGCATGTCCGGCGGGGAGGCCTGGGCGATCGTGGAGCCGTCGATGAACTGGACCATGGAATGCACCACGGACTGCGGGTGCACCACGACGTCGATCTTCTCCAGCGGGATGTCGAAGAGCAGGTGCGCCTCGATCACTTCCAGGCCCTTGTTGACCAGGCTGGCGGAATTGGTGGTGACCATGAGGCCCATGTCCCAGGTGGGGTGCGCGAGGGCGTCCTGCGGGGAGACATCGTGCAGCTCGTCCCGGCTCTTGCCGCGGAACGGGCCGCCGGAGGCCGTGAGGATCAGCCGGTCCACTTCGGCGGCGGTGCCGGAGCGCAGGCACTGGGCGATCGCGGAGTGTTCGGAGTCCACGGGCACGATCTGGCCGTCGCGGGCCGCGGCCTTGACGAGGGCGCCGCCGACGATGAGGGATTCCTTGTTGGCCAGGGCAAGCGTTGCGCCGGATTTGAGTGCGGCCAGGGTGGGTGCCAGGCCGATGGACCCGGTGATGCCGTTGAGCACCACGTCGGCATCGATTTCCGCGATCCGGGTGGAGGCGTCGGGGCCCGTGATGATGTCCGGGCGGTAGCCGGGCACGCCGGCCGCACTGGCGGCGTCGCCGATCAGTGCCTGCAGGGCGGCCGCGTCCCCGCTGGCGACGCCGATTGCCGGGGCGCGGGTGTGCACGGCCTGTTGGGCCAGGAGTGCCAGGTTGCCGCCGCCGGCGCTGAGCGCGACCACCTCGAAAAGGTGCGGTGCGCCGTCGACGACGTCAATCGCCTGCGTGCCGATGGAACCGGTGGACCCGAGGAGGACGATTTTGCGCGGCTGCATGGCTTAAGTATCCCGCACGGCGGCGGGGACGTCGCCGCACGCGAGGCGTAACGTGTGATTCGTGGAGTGGACCGCATGGTTCGACGCGCCGGAGTACGAGTTCGCCCGGCAGGTGCTGCAGCGCGGCGTCGCCTCGCTCTACTTCGTGGCCTTCCTCTCCTCGCTCAACCAGTTCCCGGCCCTCCTCGGCGAGCGCGGCCTGTTGCCGGTGCCGGAGTATCTCGAGGGGTTCAACCGGCGGGGCCGCCCCAGCCTGTTCCGCTGGCGCTACTCGGACCGGCTGCTGCGGGCGGTCTGCCGGAGCGGCATGGCCATAGCCGCCACGCTCATCACCGGGCTGCCCCAGCTCGGCCCGCCGTGGGTTCCGTTGCTCGCATTCCTGTCCCTGTGGCTGTTGTACATGTCGATCGTGAACGTGGGGCAGACGTTTTACGGCTTCGGCTGGGAGATGCTGCTGCTGGAGGCCGGGTTCACGGTGGCCTTCCTCGGCTCCGACCAGGCTCCCCCGCCCAGGACCATCCTGATCCTGCTGGTGTGGCTGGTGTTCCGGCTGGAGTTCGGCGCCGGCCTGATCAAGATCCGGGGCGGTCCGGAGTGGCGGGACCTGACGGCCCTGTATTACCACCACGAGACCCAGCCGATGCCGGGGCCGCTGAGCCGGCAGGCCCACCTGCTCCCCAAGGCCTGGCACCGGCTGGAGGTCCTGGGCAACCACCTCGCCCAGCTGGTGGTGCCGTTCTTCCTGTTTGCCCCGCAGCCCCTGGCCAGCGCCGCCGCCGGGATCATCATCTTCACGCAGCTCTGGCTCGTGGCGAGCGGAAACTTTGCCTGGCTCAACTGGATGGCGATCATCCTGGCCTTCGCGGCGGTCAGCGATCCCGTGGCACACGCCGTGCTGCCGGCGATCCCGCTCGACTGGCACGCTTCGTCCGCAGACGCCGGGGCGGGGGCCGGGGCGGCCGGCAGCCAGGCACCGGTGCCGTGGCTCGTGGTGGTCCTGGTCGCCACCGTGCTGCTCGTGGTGCTCAGCTACCGGCCCATCGAGAATCTCCTGTCCCACCACCAGCTGATGAACGCTTCCTTCAACCGCTGGCAGCTGGTGAACACCTACGGCGCGTTCGGCACTGTCACGAAGCGCCGGATCGAGATCGTGGTGGAGGGGACCCTGGACGACGAACCGGGCAACGACGCTGACTGGCGGGAGTACGGTTTCAAAGGCAAACCCGGCGACGTCCGGCGCATCCCCCGCCAGTTCGCCCCGTACCACCTGCGGCTGGACTGGCTGATGTGGTTCCTGCCGCTGCGCACGGTGCACGAGGAGTGGTTCTACGTGTTCCTGGCCAAGCTGCTGGCGGCGGACCGGCCCATGCTGCGGCTGCTGCGCCACGACCCGTTCGACGGCGAACGGCCCCGCTGGGTGCGTGCCAGCAGCTATCTCTACCGCTTCTCCACCCGGGCCGAGTTCCGGGCCACAGGCCAGCGGTGGAACCGGACCCTGCTGTATGTCGCCATCCCGCCATCGCGCCTGCCGCCGGAGGACTGAACCCGCCTCAACGCCAACAACCCGGCATCACACCGGCTTGAGGGCGTAACGGCGCTCCGGCCGGCCCGCGCCATACTTCAGCCGCACTTCCACCCTCGACTCATCGTGCAGGTACTCGAGATAGCGGCGTGCACTGACCCGGGACGTGCCCAGCAATTCAGCGACTTCGGCGGCTGACAAATCCGCCGCGGCGGATTGCAGCACGTCCACGACACGGCCGAGGGTTTCCGGGCTGCATCCCTTGGGGAGGCGGTCCGTCCGTTCCGCGCCATCGGTGGGTCCCAGCCCGAACACCCGGTTCACATCCGATTGTTCGGCAACGTCCTTGGAATGATCCAAGCCCTGGTAGGCGCTGCGGTAGTGTTCCAGCCGTTCCTGCAGGTCGGTCTGCGAGAACGGCTTGATCAGGTAATGGACAATCCCACCGCGCAGGGCCCGGCGGACCGTCTCCACCTCCCGGGCGGCACTGATCACCAAAACGTCCAGTTCGGGCGCCTCTTCCCGCAGCCGTGCCATCAGGTCCAGGCCGTTGACGTCGGGCAGGTGGATATCCAGCAGGACGAGGTCAGGCTGCAGGCGGGCGGTTTCCGACATGGCCTGGGCCCCGGTATGGGCAACCCCGACGACGGCGAATCCCGGCGTGCGTTGGATAAAGCCGGCGTGGACTTTGGCCACCATGAAGTCGTCGTCGACGATCAGGACCCTGATCATTTCCTGGTCACCATTCCTGGGGCCTGCGTCAGCGGCGCCTTTTTCAGTCGCGCGGTAAAGACGGCCCCGCCGTCGTTGGTCACTGCGAGCTCGCCGCCGGTACGCCGGCACACGACGCGGGAAAGCGCCAAGCCAAAGCCCCGGCCGCCTGCCGCGCCTGGCTGTTTGGTACTGAATCCCTGCCGGAAGATCTCGTCGGCAGCCGCTCCGTCGATGCCCGGTCCGGTGTCCCGGACGGTGACCACCACTTCTTCGCGGCTGTCCTCAACAAGGACTCTGACAGCCGCTTCGGCGGCTCCGGTGACGGCGTCGAGCGCGTTGTCCACGAGGTTGCCCACGACCGTCGTGAGGTCCCGGGAGAGCTCGTCGCCTACCGGTGCCAACAACGAACCCGGGTCCAGCTGCAACGGCACACCCCGTTCCGCGGCAAGGCTGGATTTGGCGATCAGCAACGCGGCGAGCGCCGGGTCCTGGATGCGGCCGGTCACGTCGTCATTCAGCCGTGTCCGGTCCACGGCCACCCCATTGACGAACTGCACCACGGAATCGTATTCACCGATCTGGATCAGGCCCGAGATGACGTGCAGCTGGTTGGCGAACTCGTGGGCCTGCGCCCGGAGAGTGTCCGTCGCGGTGCGTGTTGCGCCCAGTTCGCGCTCCAGGGACGAAAGCTCGGTCCGGTCACGCAAGGTGGCCACGGAGCCCATCACCCGCCCCTTCGAGCGGATGGGCACCCGGTTCAGCACCACCAGCCGCTCCCCCACCAGCACCATCTGGTCCTGGCCCGGCTGGTCACCGGTCAGCACTTCCTTCAGCGCCGGCTCAACAGGCAGGCCGGCCAGGTCCTTGCCCACACAGTCCGCCGGCAGCCCAAGGAGCGCCCGGGCACTGCCGTTGGCCACTGTAATCCGCCCGCGGAGGTCCAGCGCCACCACACCTTCCTTGAGTCCGTGCAGCATCGCCTCGCGGTTCTCCACCAGTCCTGAAATTTCGGTTGGCTCCATGCCGAGGGTCTGCCGCTTCACCCTCCGCGCCAACAGCAGGGAACCGGCAACGCCGAGGACGCTGGCCACTCCCAGGTAGGTGAGCAGGTTGGGTACGGCGTCACCCAGCCGCTCCCACGTGGACGGGTAGTTCCGGCTGATGGAGGCGATGCCGATCATTTTGCCGGAGTCATCGAGGACCGGGACGTGGGCGGACAGTACCGGGGCAGCGTTGCCGTCCACCACGCCGGTCCAGGCCCGCCCCTCCATCACCCGGCTCGCGCCAAGTTCCAGCGGAAGGCCCCGCACTCCGGGGTCTGAGGAAGCCACAACCGTGCGGTCCATCCTGGCCAGGGCCACCTGCGCTGACCCGGACACGGTGCGGACTGATTCGGCGACGGAGCTTAAGACCGCACTCCCGCGCGGTTCAGCGGACGGCAGCAACGCGCGGACAGTAGGGTTGCCACCCAGCGCTTCGGCCGCCGATATAGCCCGGCGCCCCTCGATGCGCTCAAATGCGGCGGCGGACTGGGCCAGGGAGATGGCGACGACGGCGACGAGGACGGCCAGGACGATGAGTAGCTGCAAGACCAGATACTGCCCGGCGAGGGACATTCCTCTTCGTCGAGTCACGTGCCGTCTTTCTATTTCTTAGTGATGGTTCAACCAGGTTTTGGAGCAGGCGGCCGATGTCCGGTGTGCGTCCGCGGCGCCCCGGTACGCCGCGGTGGGGTGAACTATACCGCACCGCGGAATGCCGTTTCCCGTGCACCGTCCGGCACGGGAGCTGCGGGGTTGGCGGTCGGAAACGTGAACGAAATGAACTTAACTTTCTCTGCGTACTCAAGTGTGAGGCCTGTCACTTTCGGGCCTAGCATCAAAACACCAGTCAGTTGTAGCTGATCAGTTTTAGCGAGAAGAGGAACACCATGCGCCAGATCCGCGCATTCCGCATTGCCGCCGTCGCCGCCGGCATCGCCCTGATGGCCACCGGCTGCGGTGCCACCGGCAAGAGCTCCACCGGCGGCGCCAGTTCGGGCGCCGCTGCCGGTCCCGTCACCGGCCTGCAGATCCTGGTCCCCAACACGGCGGGCGGCGGCTATGACACCACCGCCCGTGCCGCAGCCAAGGTTCTCGACGACGAGAAGATCGCCACCAACACCGAAGTGTTTAACCTCGCCGGCGCCGGCGGAACAGTCGGCCTGGCCCGTGTGGTCAACGAAAAGGGCAACGGCGACCTCACCATGCTGATGGGCCTCGGTGTGGTGGGCGCCAGCTACACCAACAAGTCCCAGTCCAAGCTGACGGACACCACTCCCCTGGCCAAGCTCATCGAAGAGCCGGGCGCGATCATGGTCGGCAAGGACTCGCCCTTCAAGACCATCGATGACCTTGTGAAGGCCTGGAAGGCCGATCCGGGGTCGATCGCCGTCGGCGGCGGTTCCTCCCCCGGCGGCCCTGACCACCTGCTGCCGATGCAGCTGGCCGGAGCCGTTGGCATTGACGCCACAAAGGTTAACTTTGTCTCTTACGACGGCGGCGGCGCTCTTCTTCCGGCCATCCTCGGAAACAAGCTGGGTTTCGCCGCGTCCGGTGCCGGTGAGTTCCTCAAGCAGATCGAGTCCGGCGACGTCCGCGTCCTGGCCACCAGCGGGGACAAGCGTCTTGACGGCGTCGATGCCCCCACCCTGAAGGAATCGGGCATCGACCTGGTCTTCAGCAACTGGCGCGGCATGGTGGCGCCTCCCGGCATCAGCGATGCGGACAAGGCATCCCTGATCGCCGCCTTGGACAAGATGCACGGAAGCCAGTCCTGGAAGGAAGTCCTCAAGACGCGGGGCTGGACCGACGCGTTCATCACCGGGGATGAGTTCAAGACCTTCCTGACCGAGCAGGACAAGCGGGTGGCCGACGTACTGACCAAGCTTGGGCTGGCGTGAGTTCCTTAGCCACCAAACTCAAAGGCCGCTCCGAGCTGGGGGTCGCCCTCCTGCTCGGGGCGGCCGGCGGGCTCGTCCTGTGGGACGCCGCCGGCCTGGTCACCCCGTACTCCAAGTCTGACCCTGTCGGACCCAAGACCGTTCCCTACATCGTCGCGGGCCTCCTGATCGTCTGCGCGGTAATGCTGGCCATCAACGTTCTCCGTGGCGGCCACGGCGAAGCGGAAGGCGGCGAAGATGTGGACCTGACCCACCCGGCGGACTGGAAAACGGTCCTTCCCCTGGCTGCCGCCTTCATCGCCAATATCCTGCTGATCGATTGGGCCGGCTGGGTCATTTCCGGGACCGTCCTCTTTTGGGGCAGCGTCTTGGCCCTGGGCAGCCGGCGCTATGTCCGCGACGGCCTCATCTCCGTAGCTCTGTCCCTCCTCACCTTCTACGGCTTCTACCTCGGCCTCGGGATCGCGCTCCCCGCCGGCCTGCTGGAAGGGATTCTCTAAATGGACGTCTTCACCTCCCTCATGGACGGCTTTGCCACCGCCCTGACACCCATAAACCTCCTCTACGCCGTGATCGGCGTTATCCTGGGCACCGCCGTCGGCGTCCTGCCGGGACTGGGCCCGGCGATGACCGTGGCCCTGCTGCTTCCTGTGACGTCTGTACTGGAGCCCACGAGCGCCTTCATCATGTTCGCCGGCATCTACTACGGCGGCATGTACGGCGGATCCACCACCTCCATCCTGCTCAACACGCCCGGTGAGTCTTCCTCGGTGGTCACGGCCATCGAGGGCCACAAGATGGCGAAGGCCGGCAGGGCCGCCCAGGCGCTGGCGACGGCAGCCATCGGCTCGTTCGTGGCCGGCACCATCGGCACCACACTGCTGGCCGTCTGTGCACCTATCGTGGTCAAATTCGCGGTCAGTCTGGGATCCCCCAGCTACTTGGCCATCATGGTCCTTTCACTCCTTGCCGTTACTGCCGTGCTGGGGTCCTCCCGGCTCCGCGGCTTTGCCTCGCTGGGCCTGGGCCTGGCGATCGGCCTGATCGGGATGGACTCTGTCACGGGACAGCGGCGGCTCACCTTCGGCCAACCGCTGCTCACCGACGGCCTGGACATTGTGGTGGTGGCCGTCGCCATCTTCGCCGTGGGTGAAGCCCTGTGGGTGGCCGCCCACCTGCGCCGGACCCCCCTTAACGTCATCCCGGTGGGGAATCCCTGGATGGGCAAGCAGGACTGGAAGCGGTCCTGGAAGCCCTGGCTGCGGGGAACCGCCTTCGGCTTCCCGTTCGGCGCGCTTCCGGCCGGCGGCGCCGAGATCCCCACCTTCCTGTCCTACGTCACGGAAAAGCGCCTCAGCAAGCACCCCGAGGAGTTCGGACATGGCGCCATCGAGGGTGTCGCCGGGCCGGAAGCTGCGAACAACGCATCCGCGGCAGGCACACTGACCCCGCTGCTGGCGATGGGGCTACCTACCAACGCCACCGCGGCGGTGATGCTGGCAGCATTCACCGGGTACGGCATCCAGCCCGGACCTCAGCTGTTCGAAAGCCAGGGGCCCCTTGTGTGGGCACTGATTGCCAGCCTGTTCATCGGCAACTTCCTGCTCCTCATCATCAACCTGCCCCTGGCACCCCTGTGGGCCAAACTCCTGCAGCTGCCGCGTCCCTACCTGTACGCGGGAATTCTGTTCTTCGCCACGCTGGGGGCCTACTCGGTGAACCTGCAGGCGTTCGATCTGGTGCTCCTGCTGGTGCTCGGCGCGCTCGGGTTCATGATGCGGCGCTTCGGACTCCCCGTGCTGCCACTCATCCTCGGCGTGATCCTGGGGCCGCGTCTCGAGGGCCAGCTGCGCCAGAGCCTGCAGCTCAGCGCCGGCAACCCCGCTGGCCTCTGGAGCGAGCCCATCGCCGTCGGGATCTACATCATTGTGGCGATCATCCTCGGCTGGCCACTGCTGCTCAAGGCGTGGCGCAGGTCACGGCCCAAGTCGGCAGTCTCCGCCACAGGCGGAACGGACCTGACGCAGGACGACACAGCCACCACGATTACCGCAGGCGACGTTACGCATCCTTCGGAACATGCCGACAGCACAATCGATCCCGGCGAATCACTCCGGACGAGACAGGAGAAACGGTGAGCATCATCGTCGGATACGTACCCACCCCCGAGGGGGAAGCGGCACTTGAGCGTGCCATCGCCGAAGCGCGCAAGAACAACACCCTCCTTGTTGTCATCAACTCGTCCCGAGGCGACGCGCCCGTCGACAAGAGGTATGCGCAAGGGGACGCCATTGCAACCATCGAGGAACGGCTCCGGGACGAAGGAATTGAGCACCATATCCTGCAGCCGGTCCGCGGGAACGAAGCAGCCAGCGAGGTCCTGCGGGCAGCCGACGAGTACCGGGCGGATCTGATCGTCATCGGCCTGCGGAGGCGCACACCCGTCGGGAAGCTGATCATGGGAAGCACGTCGCAGCAGATCCTCCTGGAAGCGGACTGTCCCATCCTCGCTGTGAAGGCGGCGCCGGCGGCCTAGCCGGAGCGGCGAGCAAGCAACGCCGCGGCAAACAACACTGCGGCAGACACACTGCGGCAAGCCATAGGCCGGGAGTCCTAAGACTCCCGGCCTATGGCTTGTTGTGTGCAGCCTGCCCGACGGCGGCGCCCACCCCGCTGTCCAGTAGTGGTGTCTAGCGGCCGGCGCGGCGGAGCGTTGACTCGGCGTGCTTGAGGATGGGCCCGTCGATCATCCTGCCCTGGAACTGGAACACGCCGGTGCCTGCCCCGGCGGCGGCGTCGAGCAGTTCGGTGGCCGCGGCGACGTCTGCGTCGGACGGCGCGTAGGCGCCGCGGACCACCGCCACCTGGTTCGGGTGGATGCAGGCCTTCGAGCCGAAGCCTGAGGCGACGGCGTCCCGGGCTTCGAGGGCCAGGCCGTCGAGGTCCGGGATGTTGACGTAGACCGAGTCGATGGCGTCCTTGCCGAAGGCCCGGGCGGCGAGCAGCACGGCGGAGCGGGCGTGCAGCGCCACGGCGCGGTAGGCGCCGTCGTCGGTCCGGCTGGAGGTGCCGCCGAGGGAGGCTATCAGGTCCTCGGCACCCCACATCAGGCCCACCACATTCGGCTCCGCGGCGATCGCGGCAGCGTTCAGGACCCCGGCGGCGGTCTCGCAAAGCGCAATCACGCTGTAGCCCTCAAGTTTCTTGAGCTGGTCTGCGCTTTCGGCTTTGGCCAGCATGACGTGCCGGTAGGGGGTGTGCTTGAGGCAGTGCAGGTCCTTCTCGAACTCCTCCGTGCCGGCCGGATTGACCCGGACGATGGTCCGGCTCGGATCCAGCTCCGGGACGTCGCCGGCGGAGCCGAGCTGGGCAAGGATGGCGCCGCGGGCGCGCTGTTTGCCGGCCGGCGCGACGGCGTCCTCCAGATCCACGATGACGGCGTCGGAGCGCTCGGCGGCCTTCTGGTAACGCTCGGGGCGGTCGGCCGGGCAGAACAGCAGGGCGGGACCCATCAGGAAACTCATGTGTCTATTCTCCCCTTTTGCGCGCGTTCTTTCCGGGCAGCGTCCTGCGCGGCGGAATGGGCTTCGCGTGTCCACATTAGGGCGCTGCGCGTGGCGAGGGCCACCACGTCGCCGTGCTGGTTCCGGCCGGTGTGCTTCATGGTCACGATGCCCTGGCCGGGCCGGGAGGAGGACAGCCGCTTCCCGGTCACGACGGTCTCCGTGTACAACGTGTCGCCGTGGTACATCGGGTGCGGGAAGGTCACGTCCGTCATCCCCAGCTGGGCGATGATGGTGCCCTGCGTCAGTTGCGGGACGGACTGCCCCACCACGGTGGCGAGGGTGAACATCGAGTTCATCAGCCGCTGGCCGAACGGCTGCCCAGCGCTCCAGGCCGCATCGAGGTGGAGCGCCTGCGTGTTCATGGTCATGGTGGTGAACAGGACATTGTCCGTCTCGGTCACGGTCCGGCCGGGCCGGTGCGCGTAGACCACGTCCTCCTCGAGCTCGTCGAAGTAGAGCCCACGCTGTTCAATGACGCGGGGTTCCAGGACACGGGGTTCGGTGGTCATACGGTCAGTTCCTGGTCTTCCTCGAAGAGTTCGGCGCCGGTGGCCGCGGCCACGTCCTCGGCGGTCACGTTGGGGGCCAGCTCGCGGAGCACCAGGCGGGACGTGCCGTTGTCCGCCACGACGTCGATGACGGCGAGGTCGGTGATGATCCGGTCCACGCAGCCCTTGCCGGTCAGCGGCAGGGAGCACCGCTGGACGATCTTGGGTTTGCCGTTGCGGTCCACGTGCTCCATCATCACGATCACCTTTTTGGCGCCGAAGACGAGGTCCATCGCGCCGCCCATGCCCTTGACCATCTTGCCCGGGATCATCCAGTTGGCAAGGTCGCCGTTCTCGGCAACCTCCATCGCGCCGAGCACCGCCACATCCACATGCCCGCCCCGGATCATGCCGAACGAGGCGGCCGAATCGAAGAACGCGGCACCCTGGTTGACCGTGACGGTTTCCTTGCCGGCGTTGATCAGGTCCGGATCGACCTCGTCTTCGCGCGGGTACGGTCCGACGCCGAGGATGCCGTTCTCCGAATGCAGGACAACTTCGATGCCGGCGGGGATGTAGTTCGGGATCAAAGTGGGCATGCCGATGCCGAGGTTCACGTACTGGCCGTTGTGCAGTTCCTGCGCCACCCGGGCGGCCAGTTCGTTGCGGGTCCAGCCTTTGCCCTCAATACCGGCGGCGTGTTCGACGGCGGACCGCCGGTATTCGTGCCGGACGGCTTCCGGACGGGGCGGGGCGCCCTGCGAACTGTTCGTTTCCATGGCTAGGCTCCTGCCTGTTCGGTGGCGTAGACGGCGGCGCTGGCCGCCGCCGCAACGGTCCGCTTTTCGATGCGCTTCTCGATCTGCGGTGCGAGGACGACGCGCTGGACGAAGATCCCGGGGACGTGGATGTGTTCCGGGTCCAGTTCGCCGGGTTCCACGAGTTCCTCGACCTCGGCAATGGTGATCTTTCCTGCCATCGCGCAGAGCGGGTTGAAGTTCATCGCGGTGGCGTGGAAGACGAGGTTTCCGTGGCGGTCTCCCTTCCAGGCGTGCACAAGGCCGTAGTCCGGGTTCAGGGATTCCTCGAGGACGTAGTCGGCGCCGTGGAAGCTGCGGACCTCCTTCGCGGCCGAGGCGATCGCGATGTTGCCCTCGGCGTCGTACTTCTGCGGCAGGCCCCCGTCGGACACCTGGGTGCCGACGCCGGCCGGGGTGTAGAACGCCGGGATGCCCGCCCCGCCGGCGCGCAGCTTTTCCGCGAGCGTGCCCTGCGGGGTGAGGACCACCTCGAGTTCGCCGGAGAGATACTGCCGGGCGAACTCCTTGTTCTCCCCCACGTAGGAGCTGATGGTGCGGCGGATCCGGCCGTCCTTGAGCAGGATCCCCAGCCCCCAGTCGTCGACGCCGCAGTTGTTGCTGACGGTTTCCAGGTCCTTGGTGCCGTGCTCATGAAGGGCATCGATCAGGGCCACCGGAATACCGCAGAGCCCGAACCCGCCGACGGCGAGCGAGGCGCCGTCGGGGATGTCCGCCACCGCCTCGGCGGCGCTGGCAACAACTTTGTTGATCATGGTGGTCCTCTCAGGCCGGCTAAAGTCCCAGTTCGCGGGCGATCAGCATCAGCTGGACCTCCGTGGTGCCCTCGCCGACCTCAAGGATCTTGGAGTCGCGGTAGTGGCGCGCCACGGTGAATTCGTTGATGAAGCCATAGCCGCCGAACACCTGGGTGGCGTCCCGCGCGTTGTCCATGGCTGCCTCGCCTGCGACCATCTTAGCGATGGCCGCCTGCGTCTTGAACGGCTTGCCGGCGAGCATCCGCGCGGCCGCGTCGTAATAGGCCAGGCGGGCCGTATGGGCGCGCGCTTCCATCCGGGCGATCTTGAACGCGATGGCCTGGTACTTGCCGATGTTCTGCCCGAACGCGCTGCGCTCCTTGGCGTACTTCACCGACTGGTCCACGCAGCCCTGGGCCGCGCCGACGGCCAGCGCGGCGATCGCGATCCTGCCCTCGTCCAGGATGGAGAGGAAGTTGGCGTAGCCGCGGCCCTGGGTGCCCAGCAGGTTCGCTTCGGGGACGTGGACGTTGTCGAGCGTGAGCGGGTGGGTGTCCGAGGCGTTCCAGCCGACCTTGTTGTAGGCCTTTTCCGCCTTGAAGCCCGGGGTGTTGGTGGGCACCAGGATGGTGGAGATCTCCTTCTTGATGCTGCCGTCCGGGCGTTCCGTCTGGCCGGTCACCGCGGTGACGGTGACGAGCCGGGTGATGTCGGTGCCGGAGTTGGTGATGAACTCCTTGTTGCCGTTGATGACCCACTTTTTGGCGTCTCCGACGCCCTCCAGTTTGGCGGTGGTCTTGGTGCCGCCGGCGTCCGAGCCGGCTTCCGGCTCGGTCAGTCCGAAGCCTGCGAGAGCCTTGCCGGAGGCCAGCAGCGGCAGCCACTCCTGCTTCTGTGCGTCGTTGCCGAAGCGGTGGATCGGCATCGCGCCGAGGGAGACGCCGGCTTCGAGGGTGATGGCGACGGACTGGTCCACCCGGCCGAGCTGTTCGAGGGCCAGGGCGAGGGCGAAGTAGTCCCCGCCCATGCCGCCGAATTCTTCCGGGAACGGCAGGCCGAAGAGACCCATGTCAGCCATCTGGGACACGACCTCGTAGGGGAAGCTGTGTTCCTCGTCGTGCTTGGCGGAGACCGGGGCCACCACTTCGTCGGCGAATTCGCGGACGGTGTTGCTGAGGTCCTGGTAGTCCTCGCTGAGTTCAAAATCCGGCATTGGGGGTGACTCCTTTGTCTGTAGTGCTTGCGTGTTGCTTGTCAGTGGTGTGGTGCTGTGGTGCGGCGGCTTCGTCCCGGGTTGCTAGTCCGCCGCGCCCATCGCGATGACGGCTTCCTCGATCGTGTCCTCGGCTGCTTTGTCCGCCGAAGGCGGCGCAGCCACAGCGGCGGGGTGGATGGTGGCGAGCACCTGGTCCGCCTTGACGAGGTCGCCGGACGTGACGGTGAGGTGCACGGTGCCGTCCAGGGGTGCCACCAACTGGTGTTCCATCTTCATGGCCTCCACAGACACCAGCACCTGGCCGGCTTCCACGGTGTCGCCGTTGCGGACGGAAACGGAAACTACGGTGCCGGGCATCGGCGAGCGCACCGCCGGGTCCGCGGCGCCCTCCTCGCGTTCGACGGCGGCCAGCACCCGGGCAAGCCGGGTCTCGCGGGTGAGCACCTCGAGCCGGCAGGACCAGCCTTCGTTGCCGAAGAGCAGCTCCTGCGGGACGCCGGCGGCGGGGCCGCTCTGGTCCGGGTTCCCCGCCCCCCAGTACACCGGTGCCAACGCATACTCCCGGGCTTCGCCGTCGAGCGTCAGCTCCGCGTGGTGGCGTCGAGAGAAGCGCAAGGATGCCTTGCGCTGCGGTCCGCCGTCGACGGTCACGGTCACCGTGCCGAGCGCCACCTGTCCCGACACCGCTACCGTGGCCACACCGCCGTCCGGCAGCCCGAGGCTGATCCGCCGCGGCGGGCGGACACCGAGCCGCCAGCCGTCGCGGCGGTTCCACGGACCAGCCACCGGCAGCTGCGGACCCTGCTGTTCCATCGCCACCGTGTACAACGCGGCTGCCACGAGCTCGAAGTCGCCCGTGCGCCGGAAGCTGAAGTCCGGCATCTTCCGTTCGATCAGTCCGGTATCAAGCCGGCCGGCGCGGACGTCGGCGTCGTTGATCAGCAGCCGGAGATATTCGACGTTGGTGTCGATGCCCAGCGCGGTGTACCCGGCGAGCGCCCCGTCCAGCGTGTCGAGGGCCTCAGTGCGGTCCCGGCCCCACGCGATGACCTTGGAAATCATCGGGTCGTAGCTGGACGAGATCACGAGTCCCTCCACCAGGGCCGAATCCACCCGGACCTTGCCATCGGCGTCCCCAGGCACTTCGTCCAGGAGCACGACTGTTCCCGCCGACGGCATGAAGTTCCGTTCCGGGACCTCGGCGTAGACGCGCGCCTCCACCGAGTGGCCGGTGAGCACGACGTCGGCCTGCTGGACGGTGAGCATCTCGCCCGCGGCGATCCGGACCTGCCATTCGACGAGGTCGACGCCGGTGACCATTTCGGTGACGGGGTGCTCGACCTGAAGACGGGTGTTCATCTCCATAAAGAAGAACTCGTCCGGGGCGTTGTCCGACACCAGGAACTCCACCGTGCCGGCGCCGGAGTAGTTGACACTGCGCGCGGCCTGGCAGGCGGCCTCGCCGAGACGGGCCCGGATGCCCGCGCCGTCGGGCAGGGATTCCAGCAGCGGGGACGGTGCTTCCTCGATGACCTTCTGGTGGCGGCGCTGCAGGGAGCACTCGCGCTCCCCCAGATGGATGACGTTGCCGTGGTTGTCCGCGAGGACCTGGACCTCGATGTGCCGCGGGGTGAGCACCAGCCGCTCCAGGAACAGGGTGTCGTCGCCGAAGGCACTCGCGGCAACCCGCCGGGCAGTGGCCAGCGTCGCTTCGAGGTCCTCCGGGCGTTCCACAATGTGCATGCCCTTGCCGCCGCCGCCGGCGGAGGGCTTGATCAGCAGCGGGAAGCCGACGCCGGCCGCAGCCTCGATCAGCTGCGCGTCCGTCATGCCTGGTTCGGCGATGCCGGGGACCACCGGGACGCCGTAACCGGTGACGTGGTTTTTTGAGCGGATCTTGTCACCCATGACGTTCAGGGATTCGACGCCGGGTCCGATGAAGGTGATGCCGGCCGCGTCCAGGGCGCGGGCGAAGTCGACGTTCTCGCTCAGGAAGCCGTAGCCCGGGTGCACGGCGTCGGCGCCGGTGTCGCGGCAGGCCTGGATGATGGCCTCGATCTTCAGGTAGCTTTCGGCAGCGGCGGCCGGGCCGATCCGGACGGCGACGTCGGCTTCCCGCACGTGCCGGGCACCGGCGTCGGCGTCGGAATAGACGGCCACCGACCGGATGCCGAGGGCACGCAGGGTCCGGTGGACGCGGCACGCGATCTCACCGCGGTTGGCGACGAGCACGGTGCCGAACAGCGGCGTGGTGCCCTGCGGCTGCTGCAGGGGTGTGGAAGTTGTAGTCACTGCTGGCTCACATCCGGAAAAGGCCGAAGGAGGTCTCCGGCAGCGGGGTGCGGGAGACGACATCGAGCGCCAGTCCCAGGACGGTGCGGGTGTCCGCGGGGTCGATCACGCCGTCGTCCCAGAGGCGGGCGGTGGAGTAGTAGGGGCTGCCCTGGTCCTCGTACTGGGCCTTGATCGGGGCCTTGAAGGCTTCCTCGTCCGCCGCGGACCATTCCTCGCCGCGGGCCTCGTACTGGTCACGCTTGACGGTGGCGAGCACGCTGGAGGCCTGGTTGCCGCCCATCACGGAGATCCGGGACGCCGGCCACATCCACAGGAAGCGCGGCGAGTAGGCCCGCCCGCACATGGAATAGTTGCCGGCGCCGAAGGACCCGCCAATCACGACCGTCAGCTTGGGAACCCGGGCGGTGGCGACGGCGGTGACCATCTTGGCGCCGTTCTTGGCGATGCCGCCCTGCTCGTAGTCCTTGCCGACCATAAAGCCGGAGAGGTTCTGCAGGAAGATCAGCGGGATGCCGCGCTGGTCGCAGAGCTCGATGAAGTGCGCGCCCTTGAGGGAGGACTCGCTGAAGAGCACGCCGTTGTTGGCCACGATGCCGACGGGGTGGCCGTGCAGCCTCGCGAATCCGGTCACGAGGGTGGTGCCGTAGTTCTTCTTGAATTCGTGGAAGCGGCTGCCGTCCACGAGCCGGGCGATGACCTCGCGGACGTCGTACTGCGCGTTCACATCGGTGGGGACGGCGCCGTAGAGCTCGTCCGGGTCCGCGAGGGGTTCGACGGCGGTGTCGATGTCCCATACCGGGGCGGCCGGCCGGGGCAGGGTGGAGACGATGTCGCGGACGATCTGGAGGGCGTGCTCATCGTTCTCGGCCAGGTGGTCGGTGACGCCGGAGATTTTCGAGTGCACGTCGCCGCCGCCGAGTTCCTCCGCGGTGACGATCTCGCCGATGGCGGCCTTCACGAGCGGCGGGCCGCCCAGGAAGATGGTGCCCTGGTTGCGGACGATGACGGTCTCGTCGCTCATCGCGGGGACATAGGCGCCGCCGGCGGTACAGGAGCCCATCACGGAGGCGATCTGCGGGATTTTGGCCGCGGACATCCTGGCCTGGTTGAAGAAGATCCGGCCGAAGTGTTCCTTGTCCGGGAAGACCTCGTCCTGCTTGGGCAGGAAGGCGCCGCCGGAGTCGACGAGGTAGATGCAGGGCAGCCGGTTCTCCATGGCGATCTCCTGCGCCCGCAGGTGCTTCTTCACGGTCAGGGGGTAGTACGTGCCGCCCTTGACGGTGGCGTCGTTGGAGATCACGAGGACCTGGCGGCCGTGCACCAGGCCGATGCCGGCAATGACCCCCGCGCCCGGGGAGTCATCGTTGTACATTCCGTTGGCCGCGAGCGGCGCAATTTCCAGGAAGGGGCTGCCCTCGTCGAGCAGCTGGTCAATGCGTTCGCGCGGGAGCAGTTTGCCGCGGGCCACATGGCGTTCCCGGGACTTCTCCGGACCGCCCAGGGCTGCGGCGGCGAGGCGTGCCCGCAGCTCACGGGCGAGTCCCAGCTGCGCCTCCCGGTTCGCGGCGAAGGCTGCGCTGCTGGCGTCCAGCTGGCTGGCGATTGTCTCCATTGACTGCTTCCGTTCTCGGCCTACATGCTGGGGGCCTGCATTGCGGCCATTCCAGCCACTTCGGTTAGTACCGCATAACTGAGATTTAGGTTAGTCTCTATTAACTGTGATGTCCAACACAGGACAGCATGAAGCACGTGGAAATTCGAAACGAGGACCTGCCGGTGACCGAGTCCAGCCAGACAACCCAGGCCCCTCCTGCCCCGGGCCCGCCCGCTTCGACGCCGCCTGTTTCGACCCAGCGCAGCCAGGCCAAGGAGAACCGCCGGCAGGCACTCCTGTCCGCGGCAGCCGAGCTGTTCGCCGTCGATGGCTTCAACCGCGTTTCGCTGGAGGACCTCGGCGCCGCGGCAGGCGTCAGCGGCCCGGCGGTCTACCGGCACTTCTCCGGCAAGCAGGCCGTCCTCGGGGCATTGCTGCTCAGCGTCAGCCAGGACCTCCTCGACGGCGGCCGCCGGGTGGTGACCGACTCCGACGGCGCCGCTGCGGCCCTGGCCGGCCTGGTCACGTTCCACGTCGACTTTGCGCTGAGCAACCCCGACGTCATCCGGGTCCAGGACCAGGATTTCAGCAACCTGGCCGAGGACGACCAGGCCGAGGTCCGAACGCTCCAGCGCAACTACGTGGAGCTCTGGGTTGAGGTCCTGGCCGGATTGCACACCGATACCGAAGCCGCCGAGCTGCGGATGCGCGCCCACGCCACCTTCGGCTTGATCAACTCCACGCCGCACTCGGTGCGCAGCCACGGGCGCCGGATCGCGGTGAAGCGCGCCCGCCCGCTGCTCGAAAGCATGGCACTGGCCGCGCTTATGGCCCCGGCCACGCCGCAGGGCTGAAGCCCCCACACCCGCGGCTCCTGCGCGAGTCCGGCGCGCCGTCCGGGGGCACTTTGGCGCGGACACGCCGCAGACCAAGGCGCCGACGTCGGACAGTGCGTTGGAAGTGCCCCCGGACGGATCGCCTCTCCACGAAAAACGGCGGCCGGCTGCCCCTGGGAGGGAACAGCCGGCAGCCGTGATATCGGGGCCGTTAGACCATGGCGAGTGCCATGCCCGGATCGGCCAGGATGGCGCCGAGGTCCTGGAGGAAGCGCGAGCCTTGTTCGCCGTCGACCAGCCGGTGGTCGAAGGACAGGCTGAGCGTCATGACCTGGCGCAGCGCCACCTGGTCCTGGTATTCCCACGGCATCTTCCGGACCGCACCGAGGGCGAGGATCGCGGCCTCGCCCGGGTTCAGGATGGGCGTGCCGGCGTCGATGCCGAAGACGCCGATGTTCGTGATGGAGATGGTGCCGCCGGAGAGATCGGCAGGGGCGGTCCTGCCCGCCCGTGCCGTGTCCGTCAGCGCCGTCAGGGCGGTGGAGAGCTCCATCAGCGACATCCTGTCCGCGTCCTTGATGTTCGGCACGGTCAGGCCGCGCGGAGTCGCCGCCGCAATGCCCAGGTTCACATAGTTGAACTGGACGATCTCCTGGTTCGCCTCATCCCACCGGGCGTTGAGCGTCGGGTGGTTGCGCAGGGCGATCAGCACCGCCTTGGACACGATGGTCAGCGGCGTGAGCTTGTAGCCGGCGAACGCGCGGGTGGCCTTGAGCCGGGCCAGCAGTTCCATAGTGGGCGTGACGTCGAGGGTCAGGAATTCCGTGACGTGCGGCGCGGTGAAGGCGCTGGAGACCATCGCGGCGGCGGTGAACTTCCGGACCCCCTTGATCGGTGTGCGCGTCTCCCGCTCGCCCTGTGCGCGGCCGGCAGCGGGGACGGCCTGGGTGCCGGCGGGTTCCTGGGCTGCCGCGGGCAGGTCCCCTCCGCCGACGAAGTTCAGGACGTCGTCGCGGGTGATGAGCCCGTGCTCGCCCGTCCCGGTGACGGCTTCGAGGTCGACGCCGAGATCCTTCGCCAGTTTGCGCACCGGCGGAGTGGACCGCGGCCGTTCGCCCGGCCGCTGTTCGGTCTCGACGACCGGCGCGGTCTCGACCACAGGTGCGGGAACGACGGGTGCGGGCTCAACGGCTTCAACCGGGGCGGGCGCGGTGAGCGAAGCCGCCGTGGCGAAGCTGCGGGCACGGCGTGCCGGCCGGCCGGAATTCTCCAGGACGGCGCCGTAGCCGACGAGGTTCGGTTCACGCTTGGCGGCGGGCGCGTCGTCGTCGCCCTCTACTTCGAAGGAGACAATCGGTTTGCCGACCTCCACGACGGTGCCGGGCTGTTCGTGCAGCGCCGTGATCACACCGGCGAACGGTGAGGGCAGTTCGACGACGGCCTTGGCCGTTTCGACCTCGGCGATGATCTGGTTGAGGGTGACGGTATCCCCCACCGCGACCTTCCAGGCCACGATTTCCGATTCCGTGAGGCCCTCGCCGAGGTCCGGCAGCCTGAATTCCTTGATCATTGTGGCGCTCATCCTTCCAGTCCGCTCAGGGAGTTGGGGCGGCCGAACGCGCGGTCGACGCCGTCGAGGATCCGGTCCAGGCCGGGCAGGTGGTGCATCTCAAGCTTTGAATAGGGGTACGGGACGTCGAAGCCGGTGACCCGGACCGGGGCGGCCTCGAGGTGGTGGAAGCAGCGCTCAGTGATGCTGGCGGCCACTTCGGCGCCGATGCCGCCGGACTGGGAGGCCTCGTGCGTGATGACGAGCCGGCCGGTCTTCCGGACCGAGGCCTCCAGGGTGGCGAAGTCCACCGGGGCCAGCGAGCGCAGGTCGATCACTTCAACCGAGACGCCTTCATCGGCGGCGGCGAGGGCCGCGTCGCGGGCGGTCTTGACGAGCGGGCCGTACGCCACGAGCGTCACGTCCTTGCCCTCGGTGACGATGCGGGCCTTCTCCATGGACAGGGCGGTGCCAAGGTCAAGGGACTCGTCCACCTCGCCCTTGTCGTGGTAGCGGCGCTTGGGTTCGAAGTAGAGCACCGGGTCATCCGAGGCGATGGCCTGCTGGATCATCGTGTAGGCGTCCTGCGGGTTGGAGACGCTGACCACGCGCAACCCGGAGGTGTGGGTGAAGTAGGCCTCGGGCGATTCGGAGTGGTGTTCCGGGGAGCCGATGCCGCCGCCGAAGGGTACGCGGATGGTGATGGGCATTTTGACCGCGCCCTGGGTGCGGTAGTGCATCTTGGCGACCTGGCTGACGATCTGGTCGAAGGCCGGGTAGATGAAGCCGTCGAACTGGATCTCCACGACCGGCCGGTAGCCGCGGTAGGCAAGACCGACGGCGGTGCCCATGATGCCGGACTCGGCGAGCGGGGTGTCAACGACGCGGTGCTTGCCGAAGTCCTTTTGCAGTCCGTCCGTCACGCGGAAGACGCCGCCGAGGGCGCCGATGTCCTCCCCCATCAGGATCACCTTGGGATCATTTTCGAGGGACTTGCGCAAACCCGAATTAATGGCTCGGGCAAAGGTCATCTGCGTCATCAGCGTGCACCTTCTTCAGAAGAGGCTTCTGCGGGATCGCCGAAGGAAGCCAGGTAACGGGAATAGTGGTCCTGCTGGCGGTCCAGCGTGGAGTTGGGCGTGCTGTACACGTGCTTGAAGATTTCCATCGGCTGCGGTTCGGGCATGCTGATGGTGCCGGCGCGGAGCCCCTTGGCCACGGAGTCGGCCTTGGCTGCGACGGCGGCTTCGAAATCTTCGGTGAGCAGGCCCTTGCGGTCCAGCAGGGACTTCAGCCGCGCGATCGGATCCTTGGCGGCCCAGTCCTCGAGCTCGTTGGCGTCCCGGTATCGGGTGGGGTCGTCCGCCGTCGTGTGCGGGCCCATCCGGTAGGTCACGGCTTCGATAAACGTCGGTCCGCCGCCCCGGCGGGCCCGGTCGAGGGCGATGCGGGTCGCGGCCATCACGGCCAGGACGTCGTTGCCGTCCACCCGCATGCTCGGGATGCCGAATCCGGAAGCGCGGTCCGCGATCTGGATGTGGGACTGGAGCCGGACCGGTTCCGAGATGGCCCAGTGGTTGTTCTGGCAGAAAAATACGACCGGAGCCTGGAAGCTCGCAGCGAAAACCAAGGCTTCGTTGACGTCGCCTTCGCTCGTGGCGCCGTCGCCGAAGTACGCCACGGCGGCCGAATCGGCGCCGTCGTTCTGGATGCCCATGGCGTAGCCGGTGGCGTGCAGCGTCTGGGCGCCGATAATGATCTGCTGCGTGGCGACGTTGACCGTGTAGGGGTCCCAGCCGGCGAGCGCATTGCCACGCCAGGCCCGGACGAGGTCCTCCGCATTCACACCGCGGCAGTAGGCGACGCCGTTGTCACGGTAGCTGGGGAAGACGAAGTCGTCGTCGCGGAGGGCACGTGCGGAGCCGATCTGGGAAGCTTCCTGGCCCAGCAGCGGCGGCCAGAGGGCCAGCTCACCCTGGCGCTGCAGGGCGGTGGCCTCTGCGTCGATCCGGCGGATGACCACCATGTCCTCGTAAAGCGCGCCGAGCTGCTCGTCACTGACATCCTGGACCCAGGGGTCGAACTCGGGATGGTTTACGCGTTCACCCCCGGGGGTGATGAGCTGGACGAGATCCCCGCCCGTGCGCCTGTTTGATTCTGCACTGTTCCCGGGGCCCCCGGCGGCAATGCCGCCCTTGCCCGCGTCGTCGGTAAACACAGTTGTCCGCACCTTCTGACGTCGTCTGACCGGTGCTCGCAGGACTCGTGATCCCGTTGCGCGCCAGCCGCCCGGGCGCCGTTGCCCCGGATATTTGTGACCCTACTCACAATGCTCATCGGGTACAACCGCCCGGAATAATACTGAGCATTATGCACTGTCCTGCCCCCACCGACCGTGCTAATCTTGCGCATTATGCAAACCTTGGATGGCACCGACACCCGCCTGCTTTCGGCCATGGCGCGGGATCCCCGGCGCACCGTGGTGGCCCTCGCCCAGAAGCTCGGTCTGTCCCGGAACACCGTGCAGGCGAGGATGGCCCAGCTAGAGAAAAAACACGTCTTCCTCTCCTTCGAGCGGCGCATCAACCCGACCTCGCTCGGCTATCCGTTGATGGCCTTTATCTCCGTACACGTCCAGCAGCAAAAGCTGGGCCAGCTGGCGGTGGAGCTTGCCGGAATTCCCGAAATCCTGGAGGGCTACGGCCTGACGGGTTCGGCGGACCTGCTCCTTCGCGTCGTGGCGCTCGACGCCGAGGACCTGTTCCGGATCAACGGAAAGATCCTGGCCTGCGACGGCGTCGACCGGACGGACACAGCCCTGGCTATGGGCGAGCTGATTCCGTTCCGCATCCAGCCACTCCTGGAGCGGGGCCCGGCCGAAAGCTGAGCCCGGGCCGCTGGCGCCCCGCCGGCGGAGCCCCGCCATTTTTTGATGGTCTCGCCGGGGACGTAGCTATAGGCTGTGTCCCATCAACTCCGCATGGTCCCCGGTACACGGCCCATGCAATCAAGGCAGTGATTTTGCGGGCTGCCGGAAAGGATTGAATCTTGAGCAATCCTCAGGACGCCGAACGCCCGGACCCGCAGGAATCCCGCCCCGAACCGGCCGGCCCGCAGCCACCCGCACCGCAGTACGGGCCGCCGCCGCACGGCGCACCCCAGTACGGGCCACCCCGGTACGAACCCGCCGGCCCGCAGGCACCACCCGGACCCCAGTACGGGCCGCCGCAGGATGGGGCACCGGACCAGTTCGGCGCACCTCAACCGCCGCCACAGAAGAGCCGGAAGGCGCTGTGGATTGTGCTGGGGATTGTCGGCGGGGTCCTGCTGCTCGTGGGGGTCGGCGTCGCGGTGCTCCTGAACGTCGTCGGCGGCGCATCGCATCAGGCCCGGGACCTCGCCGATGACTTCAACAAGCTGATCATCGCCGGGGACACCGGCACCGCCTACGACAAGTACCTTGATCCGGCACTCATGGAGAAGCTCACCAGGGACGACTTTGTCGCCGGAGTCAAAGGCCTGGAACTAGACGGCTCCTGCAAGCCCAACTACACGGACCTCAAGGTCAGCACCAACGGCACCAACGGGGTAGACGTCGCAGGCTCACTCGACTGCGACGGCAAGAAGGTTGATCTGGCGTACCGCTTCGAGGGCAAAGACGAACTCAGGATGGTCAACATCCGGCTCAGGCCCGCCGCCTGAGCCCGCCTGAGTCCGCGCACGACCGGCAGCAAACCAACAGGAGCTCCCGTGCAATCGCACGGGAGCTCCTGTCGTTCCATCCGCGGGCCGGCGACAGCGCCGGCACGGCCCGCGGTTTGCCGTCAGTGGTTGGTGGCCTTTTCGGCGCCCACACCCGTGAGGGAGCGGACTTCCATTTCGGCCTGCTTGGTGGTGTCTTCCAGCTTCTTGTCCAGCACCGTGCCGAGCCAGCCGAGGAAGAAGGCCAGAGGGATGGAGACGATGCCGGGGTTGCTCAGCGGGAAGATCGCGAAGTTGGCGCCCGGGATCATGGACGTCTTGGCCCCCGAGACCACCGGGGACAGTGCGATCAGGATGATGGCCGAGCCGAGGCCGCCATACATGCTCCAGATGGCACCCTGGGTAGTGAAGCGGCGCCAGAACAGCGAGTAGATGATCGTCGGCAGGTTGGCCGAGGCAGCCACCGCGAAGGCCAGCGCCACGAGGAACGCGACGTTCTGCCCGTTGGCGAAAATGCCGCCGACGATCGCCAGCACACCGATCACAACCACGGTCCTCCGCGCCACCTTGACCTCGGTATCCGGGTCCGCCTTGCCCTTGGCGAGGACGTTGGCATAGATGTCGTGGGCGAAGGATGCCGCGGCGGTGATGGTGAGGCCGGCGACGACAGCCAGGATCGTGGCGAAGGCAACTGCGGAGATGAAGCCGAGCAGCAGCGGTCCGCCGAGGTGGAACGCGAGCAGCGGAGCCGCGGAGTTGACGCCGCCCGGTGCGGACTTGATCGTGTCCGCGCCTACCAGGGCAGCCGCGCCGTAGCCGAGCACCAGGGTGAACAGGTAGAACAGGCCGATCAGCCAGATGGACCAGACAACCGATTTGCGGGCCTCTTTGGCCGTGGGGACGGTGTAGAAGCGCATCAGCACGTGCGGAAGTGCGGCGGTGCCGAGTACCAGGGCCAGGCCCAGGGACATGAAGTCAAGCTTGGACGTTTCCGACTTGCCGTACTGCAGGCCCGGGTTCAGGACTGCCGGGTTCTTGGCGGTTTCCACCGCGCCGCCCAGCAGGTCGGACAGGTTGAAGCCGTAAATCGCCAGGACCCAGAAGGTCATGACCGCAGCGCCTGCGATCAGCAGCATGGCCTTGATGATCTGCACCCACGTGGTGCCCTTCATGCCGCCGATCAGGACGTACATGATCATCAGGGCGCCGACGACGATAATCACCAGGGCCTGGCCGCCCCAGTCGCTGATGCCCAGCAGCAGTGAGATGAGGCTGCCGGCGCCGGCCATCTGGGCCAGGAGGTAGAAGAAGCAGACGGCCAGGGTGGAAATGGCGGCCGCGATCCGGACGGGACGCTGCTTGAGGCGGAAGGAGAGCACATCCGCCATGGTGAACTTGCCGGTGTTGCGGAGCAGCTCGGCCACAAGCAGCAGGGCTACCAGCCAGGCGACGAGGAAGCCGATGGAGTACATAAAGCCGTCATAGCCGTTGATGGCGATGGCGCCGGTGATGCCAAGGAAGGAAGCCGCGGAGAGGTAGTCCCCGGCGATGGCCGTGCCGTTCTGCGGGCCGGTGAAGGACCGTCCGGCGGCGTAGTAGTCGGCCGCCGTCTTGTTGTTGCGGCTGGCGCGGATCACGATAAACATGGTCACCGCCACGAACAGGGCGAAGATGCCCATGTTCAGGAGGGTGGTTTCTTTGAGTGCGGCGACGTTGACCGCAGGGACCATAAGTGTCATTTTCCTGAACCGCCCACCGGATTGCCGTGCTTGTCGAATTCGTGGCCTTCGATTTCCTGGCGGATCTCTGCGGCGATCGGGTCAAGTTTCCTGTTCGAATAGCTGACGTACCAGCTGGTGATGGCGAACGTGGACACGAACTGCAGCAGGCCCATGATGAGGCCGACATTGATGTTGCCCCACACCTTGGTGGACATGAATTCGACCGCGTAGTCGGCCAGCAGGACGTAGGCGAAGTACCAGAGCAGGAATGCAATGGCCATTGGAAAGACAAAGCTGCGGTGACGTTTGCGCAGTTCCTGGAAGCGCTCCGTCGCTTGGACTTCCTTGAAGTCCACGGCCGCCGCAGCGTCCGGTTCTTGGGCTTCGTGACCCATCGTTCCTCCTCATTGAGACTGGCGAGTCCACACCGGCTGCCCTGACCTGTTGGAAACAGTCCCGCCAATGTGACTGCAATCACTATGCATCGTGATGCGCGCAACATCTACGTCCGCCCTGCTCTGCGTCGCTCAACGGTCCCGATGCTGCGCCCAACGGTGGCCGCCCGGCTCCCCGGCCATGGTCGCGATACGCTGGCAGCATGCCGGATTCTCCGCTGTTTACCGCTGCCGCCATCGCCGTGATCGCCATGGCAATCGCCGTCGTCGTTGCCGTCGGCCTCAAGGTCCTCCGCTCGTTCCGGGAGCTGGGCACCGACGCGGAACAGGCCACCTACAAGACCCTGCACGCCGCTTCACGGGCCGGGCAGCATCTGCGGACGGGACTCAACCCTGCCGGCGCCGCCAAGGCCAGCCGCCAGCTGCGCAGCCTGCTGGGCTGCGACGCGCTGGCGATCACGGACACCAACGGGGTCCTTGCCTGGGACGGCACCGGCGAGGAACTCAAGCCAGCGTTGATGGGGCTCGCAGCCCGCGTGCTCGACGGCGGCCACACCGCCGTGATCCCCGCCGGCGAGCTGCAGCTCCTTGCCGGAGCCGGCGCCCCCGGGACGCTGGCGCCTGAGGTGGAGCGCGCCGTCGTGATCGCCCCGATCAGGGCCGGCACCCGGGTGGTGGGCATTGTGGCAGCCTTCGCCCCGTCGGCCGGCGCGGGACTGGTCCGCGCGACCAGCGAGGTGGCCGACTGGGTGGCCACGCAGGTGGAACTGGCCGAGCTCGATGCCAACCGAACTCTGCTGATGGAAGCCGAGGTCCGGGCGCTGCGTGCCCAGATCAGTCCGCACTTCATCTACAACTCGCTGAACGCAATCGCGTCCTTCATCAACACGGACCCGGTGCGGGCCCGCGAACTCGTGGTGGAATTCGCCGACTTCACCCGCTATTCCTTCCGCCGGCATGGTGACTTCACCACACTGGCTGAGGAGCTGCGCTGCATCGACCGCTACCTGCTGCTGGAACGCGCCCGGTTCGGGGACCGGGTCCAGGTGAGCCTGCGGATCGCACCCGAGGTGCTCAGCACCGTGATCCCCTTCCTGAGCCTGCAGCCGCTCGTGGAAAACGCCGTCCGGCACGGGCTCGAAGCCAAGGAAGGCCCGGGCCATATCTCGATCACCGCCAATGATTCCGGAGCCTTCGCCCAGGTGACCATCGAGGACGACGGCGTGGGCATGGATCCCGAACAGCTGCGCTCCGTCCTCGCCGGGCACGGCGACGGCGACCACGTCGGGCTGCGCAACGTCGACGCCAGGCTGCGGCAGGTCTACGGCGAGGATAACGGGCTCGTGATCGAAACGGCTCCCGGGGAGGGCACGCTGATCACCATGCGTGTGCCCAAGTCGCAGCCCAGCCACGACGCCTGACCCGCCCGTCTGACACGTGTCAAAATGCCTGCGGCAGTAGTCTAGAACCATGATTAACGTCCTCGTCGCCGACGACGAGCTGCCCGCCGTCGAGGAACTGGCATTCCTGCTGGGCAAAGATGACCGGATCGGGACGATCCAACGTGCGTCCTCCGGCACCGAGGCACTCCGCGCGCTTGAAGCCGGGGAGGTCGACGCCGTCTTCCTCGACATCCACATGCCGGCACTCTCCGGGCTCGACATTGCCCGGGTCATCGCCCGCAGCGCCCACCCGCCGGCCGTTGTGTTCGTCACGGCGGACGAGGACTGCGCGCTGGAAGCGTTCGAGCTCGCTGCCGTGGACTATCTGCTGAAGCCCGTTCGGGAAGAACGGCTGGCGAAGTCCATCGGCCGGATCAGCGAACTGCTCAAGGACGGGGCCCCGGCACCGGAAATGATCACCGTGGACCTTGGCGGCCACACCAAGATGATCCGGCGCGAGGACGTCACCTATGTGCAGGCGCAGGGCGACTACGCCAGGCTGCACACCGCGGACGCGAGCTACCTCATCCGCGTTCCGCTGGCCGACCTCGAGCAGCAATGGGCCGACGCCGGGTTCATCCGCACGCACCGCTCCTACCTGATCGCGTTGAACCACGTCAGCCACATGAAACTCGCGGCGGCCCGCCCCAGCGTCACCGTTGCCGGGGCCGAGCTGCCCATCAGCCGCCGGCACCTGCCGTCCGTGCGGGAGAAGCTGGAGTCGACCCGGATCCGGCCGCAGGCATGACCCGCGTCCGCGTGACCGCGCCCCGCAGCCTGACGCAGGGCCGTACGGCTCTGCCCGCCGCCCGGTCCGCCGCCGATGCCCGCGAGGCGGCAGAGGAATCCGACGCCGGGCAGGTCTTTGTCCGCTCACTGATCCGCTCCCAGCTGCGGCTGGGCCTTGTGGTGGCACTTGGTTTCCTGCTGATCCTCTTCGCGTATCCGCTCATGCTGGGGCTGGTGCCGGGACTCGCGGACTCGACGATCGCCGGCCTGCCCTTCGACTGGGTACTCCTGGGCGCCGGCATCTACCCCGTGATCGGCCTCAGCGCGTGGCTGTATGTGCGCTCTGCTGCACGGAATGAGGCCCGCTACCGGGACCTGGCCGGGGACAAGTGAGGCGCCGGTGAACCCGGCGGTGGGCCTCACGGCTTTCGCCGCCGTCTCGCTGGCCACGGCGGTCATCGGTTTTTACGGCCTCCGGATCTCGCGCACCACCGGGGACTTCTACGTGGCGTCCCGGACCGTGCGGCCCTGGTGGAACGCATCGGCGATCGGCGGGGAGTACCTTTCCGCCGCAAGCTTCCTCGGCGTCGCGGGACTGATCCTGCTCTCCGGCACGGATGCCCTGTGGTTCCCGGTGGGCTACACCGCCGGCTACCTGATGCTGCTGCTCTTTGTGGCCGCTCCCCTGCGGCGTTCCGGCGCGTACACCATCCCTGACTTCACCGAAGCCCGGCTCGACTCCCGGGCGGTCCGCCGCGTCACCAGCGTGGTGGTGGTGCTGGTCGGCTGGCTCTACATCGTTCCGCAGCTCCACGGCGCCGCCCTGGCGATCCGGATCACCACGGGGCTGCCGGCGTGGGTGGGCCAGGTGGCGGTGGTTGCCGTCGTCTGTGTCACGGTGGTGGCGGGCGGGATGCGGTCCATCACCTTCGTCCAGGCCTTCCAGTACTGGCTGAAGCTGACGGCGCTGGCCGTTCCGGTCCTGTTCATCCTGTTCGTGCTCGCCGGAACCGGCGCCCCCACCGTGTCCGATGCGGGGGTGAATCCCACCGCCGCGGCCCCGGCCAGCCCGTACCAGAACATTTCCCTGCTGGTGGCGCTGCTGTTCGGCACCCTGGGGCTGCCGCATGTCCTGGTGCGGTTCTACACCAATCCGGACGGCCAGTCCGCGCGGCGGACCACACTGATTGTGCTGGGCCTGCTCTCGGTCTTCTACCTGTTCCCGACGGCGTACGGCCTGATCGGACGCCTCTTCGCACCCGGGCTGGCGCGGACCGGGCAGGCCGACGCGCTGGTCCTGCTGCTTCCGGGGCAGCTGGTCGGCGGGACGGCCGGAGACCTGCTGTCCGCCCTCGTGGTGGCAGGTGCGTTCGCCGCGTTCCTGTCCACCACGTCCGGGCTGGTGGTCTCCCTCGCGGGCGTGATCAGCCAGGACGTGCTCGGCGGCAGTGTGCGGGGCTTCCGGCTCGCGGCGGTCGTCTCGGCGATCGGGCCGCTGGGGATCGCGTCGATGACGGACTCGCAGGCACTGGCCGGCAGCGTGGGGCTGGTGTTCGCGTTCACGGCGTCAACGATCTGCCCGGTGCTGCTGCTGGGCATCTGGTGGCGCGGGCTGACGGACGCGGGGGCGATCGCAGGCATGGTGACCGGCGGGTTGCTCTGCGGCGGGGCGATGGTGGCCGGTGCCATGCTGGGCGGCGCCGGGACGCCGTCGTGGCTTGCGCAACCCGCGGCCTGGACGGTGCCGGCAGCCTTCACCGTGATGGTCCTGGTGTCCCGTGCAACCAGCCACCGTGTGCCGCGGACCATCACGCGGCTGATGACCAGGCTGCACACTCCCGAACGGCCGCTGGCGACCGAACGCTGACCGGGGCCGCGGGCCTGGCCGCGGCCGGGCGGGCCGCGCCAGCGCGGCGGCCCTCAAGAGCCGGGCGGGCCGTCAGTCGATGGCGGCCATCAGTTCGACGGCGCGGTCCAGGAAGGCGTCCACCTGGCTTTCCTCATAGCCTTCGCGGCCCGCTGCAGGCCGGAACACGGCACGCCGGACGTTGTCCACGCTCAACGGCCGGTCCTCTTCGAGGTAGCCGATCAGCTCGTGGCACAGGTCATCCACATCCGTCGTGTTGTAGCTGCGGACCTTGGTTTTGCCGGGACGGCGGAAGCGCTGGCCGTCGGGACGGTGGAGCCGTCCGCGGAGCAGCCCGGCCAGCCGCCCGATGTCGCGGAGCCAGGCTTCCTCGCCGCGTTCCCCGATCAGTTCATCGCGTTCCTGCAGGGCGAGGGCATCCTCGAGCCGGTCCAGCGCGGCGTCCACGCCTGCCGCGGCATAACCGCCCTTGACGGGGTCGAAGGTGACGGCCCGCACGTCGGCGCTTTTGACCGGACGGCCCGCCACGCTCGGGGATTCGAACGACACCCGGGCGCGCTGCAGGAACTGATCGACCTGCTTGGCGTTGTAGCCATACTGGTTCCGCTGCACGCGGTCAAAGGAGGCAGGAATCTGCCGTTGAATGTCCACTGTAACTATGTTTCCTTCAATGCCGTTCGGCTAGTTTGCTGGCACCATTCTAGGGCCGGACTTGGAACGAAGTTGGAACCGGGCGGGGCGCTAGGTGCCGGCGACGGCGGAAAAGAGGATAAAAGCCACCGGCGAGGCGAACACAATCGAGTCCAGCCGGTCCATCACTCCCCCGTGGCCGGGCAGGATACTGCTCATGTCCTTGATGCCGAGTTCGCGCTTCACCATGGATTCGGCGAGGTCGCCCGCCGTGGCCGCAGCGACCATGCCCACTGCGAGCACCGCACCCACCCACCAGGGCTTGTCCAGCACGAAGATGCTGGCCAGCACGCCAATCACCATGGCGCCGGCGATGGAGCCGCTGAAACCCTCCCAGGTTTTTTTCGGGCTGATCTTCGGGGCCATCGGGTGCTTGCCCAGGGATGCGCCGACGAGATAGCCGAAGGTGTCGTTCGAGACCACCAGCAGCAGGAGGGTGGCGATCTGCCATGCGCCCGGCGGCACGACGCCGTCGGGCCACAGTCCCACCGGCGTCTCACCGCCGGAAGTATGCAGTGGAAGCACGGCAAAGCTGATCAGGAAGGGCACCCACGCCATGGTGAAGACTCCGGCGAAGATGCTGCGCGCCGATCCCGCCGCGCCCTCCAGGGAACGCCACAGGAGAGCGGCCACACTGCTGAGCAGCATGGCGAACAGGAGGCTTTCCTGGCCGCCAAAGTAGGCGGCGAGCGGCATGGCTACCGTTCCGACCATCACCGGGATGATCGGCAGCCGGGTCCCGGAGGCCTCGAGCGCCCGGAAAATCTCCCAGACGCCGAAGATGGCGAAGGTGGTGACGACCAGTACGAAGCCGAGCGGAAGGAACAGCAGACCCCCGAGGACGACCACGAGCATGCCGAGGCCCACCGCGGTGGCGGCGGGAAGGTTCCTACCGGCTTTGGGCGTCGGGTTACTGCGTTGCTTCCCCCGCCCCCGGACGTGTGGTCCGGGGGCTTGCTGTGCTTGACCCATCAGACCTCGAGCAGCTCGGCTTCCTTGCGCTTGAGCAGTTCGTCGATGCCGTCGACGTGGGCCTTGGTCATGGCGTCGAGTTCCTTCTCGCCACGGCTGCCCTCGTCCTCGCCGGCTTCGCCGTCCTTGACCAGTTTGTCCAGTGTTTCCTTTGCCTTGCGGCGGATGTTGCGGATGGAGATCTTGGCGTCCTCGCCCTTGGTCTTGACGATCTTGACGTATTCCTTGCGGCGCTCCTGCGTCAGGTCCGGGATGGTGATCCGGATGACGTTGCCGTCGTTGGAGGGGTTGGCTCCGACCTCGGAGTCACTCAACGCACGCTCGATGTCGCGCAGCGCGGTCTTGTCGAAGGGCGTGATGAGGATGGTACGGGCGTCCGGGATGGCGAAAGAGGCCAGCTGCTGCAGGGGCGTCGGAGAACCGTAGTAGTCCACCAGGACCTTGTTGTACAGGCCAGGGTTGGCGCGGCCGGTACGGATCGAGGCGAAGTCTTCCTTGGCTACTTCAACCGCCTTGTCCATCTTGTCCCCGGCTTCGAGCAAGGTTTCTTCGATCACGATCTCTCCTCAGAAATTGGTGCATCCCGGCGGGCGGGACTGCTGCATGGTCTAAATTCCGTCTGTGTTTCCACGTGTTCCCCCTGGTCCGGGGAGCGGAACTGTCCTGAAAACATCCTAGCCGCTGCTAGGGGGTGACTACGGTGCCCAGCTCCTCGCCGAGGATGGCACGGGTGACGTTGCCTTCGCCTTCCATCCCGAACACCACCATGGTGAGGCTGTTGTCCTTGCACATGGTCATGGCGGTCTGGTCCATCACCCGGATGTCGCGGCGCAGGGCGTCGTCGTAGCTGAGCCGGTGGAGTTTCTCGGCAGTGGGGTCCTTTTTCGGATCCGCGGTGTAGACGCCGTCGACGCCGCTCTTGGCCATCAGGACGACGTCGGCGTGGACTTCCAGGGCCCGCTGCGCCGCCACGGTGTCGGTGGAGAAGTACGGGAGTCCGGCACCGGCGCCGAAGATCACGACGCGGCCCTTCTCCATGTGCCGGATGGCGCGGCGCGGAATGTATGCCTCGGCGACCTGGCCCATCGTGATGGCGCTCTGCACGCGGGTCTCCACGCCGGCCTGTTCCAGGAAATCCTGGAGCGCCAGGCAGTTCATCACGGTGCCGAGCATGCCCATGTAGTCGGCGCGGGAGCGGTCCATGCCGCTCTGCGACAGTTCTGCACCGCGGAAGAAGTTGCCGCCGCCGACGACGATTGCGACCTCGACGTCGGGCACTGCGGCGGCGATCTGCTTCGCTACGCCGCGGACAGTATCGGGGTCTACGCCCAGTTTCCCGCCGCCGAAGACCTCGCCGGAAAGCTTCAACAGGACTCTGCGCCGGTTCTTCCTCGGCTGGGCTGAATTAGTGACGGTTTCCATGGTGCCTTCCCGTTGGTGAACTCTGAGCTAGGTTATCGTGCCGGGGACCAACGGCGTCATTCCGCCCTTGGTGGTGCATGTCCCGGGTGCATGCAAAAGGGGTGGCCACCACGGTGACCACCCCCTTAGCGTGTCTGACTAATGCCGGACAGTTGTCTGACTAGGAACCGACGCGGAAACGCGCGAATGCGGTGCCCTTGACGCCGGCCTCTGTGAGGACCTGCGCGACAGACTTCTTGGCGTCCTTGGCGAATGCCTGGTCGAGGAGGACCTCGCCCTTGTAGAAGCCCGTGACACGGCCTTCCACAATCTTGGTCATCGCAGCCTCGGGCTTGCCTTCAGCCTTGGCCGTCTCCTCGGCGATGCGACGCTCGGACTCGACGAGCTCGGCCGGAACATCCTCGCGGGAGAGGTAGTTCGGGGACATCGCGGCGACGTGCACGGCGACGTCGTGAGCTGCGGTAGCAGCGGCTTCGCCTTCGCCGTCGACAGCGAACAGAACGCCGACCTGGGCCGGGAGGTCCTTGGAGGTCTTGTGCAGGTAAGCGTCGACCGTTGCACCCTCGATGCGGGAGATGCGGCGGACAACAACCTTTTCGCCCAGAACGGCGCCCTCTTCGACGACGACCTCGGACAGCGGCTTACCGTCAACCTCGGTGGCCAGCAGGGTCTCGAGGTCGGCAGCGCCGGACTCGACTGCAACGGCCAGGACCTTGTCGGCGAGCTGGATGAACTTGTCAGCCTTGGCGACGAAGTCGGTCTCGCAGTTGACTTCGATCATCACGCCGACGCCGCCGTCGACCTTGGCAGCAACCAGGCCTTCTGCGGTGGAGCGGCCTTCACGCTTGGTAGCGCCCTTCAGGCCCTTGATGCGGATGATTTCGATGGCCTTCTCGGCGTCACCGTTGGCTTCGTCAAGAGCCTTCTTGACATCCATCATGCCGGCGCCAGTGCGCTCGCGCAGAGCCTTGATATCAGCGGCAGTGTAGTTCGCCATGTGAACCCCTCTGTCTAGAAATTTTATGTGGTGTACGGACCGACAGGACGGCTGCTCACCCGGTGAGCGGCCATCCTGTCAGTACCCCCTACGCTCCGGAGAGCGCGTGGGGCGATCCAGATTTACTTGTCAGCTGAGCTGGCAGGCTACTTGGCTTCGTCAGCCGGGGTGGCCTCGGCAGCAGCCGGGGCTTCCTCTGCAGCGGGAGCCTCTTCAGCAACGGGAGCCTCTGCAGCAGCCGGAGCTTCTTCAGCGGCAGCGGCCGGAGCAGCTTCGGCTTCCGGAGCGGCAGCAGCAGCCTCGGCCTTGCTGCCTTCGAGGAGCTCGCGCTCCCACTCAGCCAGCGGCTCTTCCGGAGCCTCGGTGGTGCCGGTTGCACGCTGGTTACGGGCGATGAGGCCCTCAGCAACGGCGTCGGCCACAACGCGGGTCAGGAGGTTGACGGAGCGGATGGCGTCGTCGTTGCCCGGGATCGGGAAGTCGACTTCGTCCGGATCGCAGTTGGTGTCCAGGATGGCAACAACCGGGATGTTCAGCTTCTTGGCCTCGTCAACGGCGAGGTGTTCCTTCTTGGTGTCCACGATCCAGAGCACGGACGGTGCCTTGGTCAGGTTGCGGATACCGCCAAGGTTGGTTTCCAGCTTGGTGAGTTCGCGACGAAGGAGCAGCAGTTCCTTCTTCGTGTACGCGGAACCGGCGACGTCGTCGAAGTCGATCTCTTCGAGTTCCTTCATGCGCTGGATGCGCTTGGAGACCGTCTGGAAGTTGGTCAGCATACCGCCGAGCCAACGCTGGTTGACGTACGGCTGGCCAACGCGGGTGGCCTGCTCGGCGATGGATTCCTGCGCCTGCTTCTTGGTGCCGACGAAGAGAACGGTGCCGCCGTGTGCAACGGTGGCCTTCACGAACTCGTAGGCACGGTCGATGTAGGACAGCGACTGCTGCAGGTCAATGATGTAGATGCCATTGCGTTCCGTGAAGATGAATCGCTTCATCTTCGGGTTCCAACGGCGGGTCTGGTGTCCAAAGTGGACGCCGCTGTCAAGCAGCTGGCGCATAGTTACGACGGGCATGCCGGCGCTCCTTCCGGCAGGTCATTCATGAGAGAGCCCATAGGTTCTCTTACCCTGCCAATAGTTGACGGTTATTAGCAAATACCCAGGCGGGCATTGCTCCTGGCATCCACCGCGCTTCCCATCCGCCCCGTAAAGGACGGACCGCAGGAGGCGCAGTCCTCCGCACCGGAAGTTTCAGGCTTCAGATAAGGAGGGTTGGATACGCGTAGTCAGCCGCTGCTCCCCCGCACCCCTGAATGAGGCGTGCCGGCTTAGACAATTACCTTGATCAAGCGTGAGGGCACAGCAAACTGCTCCACCCAGTGTACTACAGGCACCCGGTCCGGATGGACGGTTTGTGGTGGCTGGCGGGGACCTTTCCGGGGGCCTTCCGGAGGCCTTTTCTGGGGCCTTTCCGGCGGGCCGATCCGGGGCATGGATCCGGCGGCAGCCGTGGCTGGTGCCGAAGTGGCCGCGGCGGCAGCCGCGGTGGCCTCGGTGGCCGCGGGTGGCGGGGCCGGGGGCTTTCCACATACCGGGGACGGGCGCTTCCGGCCGGCCGAAGCCTTCGGCAGGCTGGGACCATGAAGATTCCTGCTCTGCTTGCAGCGATGCTCCTGGCCCTCGCCCCCGTCGCGGCGGCCGCTGCGGGCCCGGCCGTCCTTGCCGTATCGGCGGCTCCGCGGGTGCCGTCGGCGCCGGCTGCTCCTGGAGCCTGGCGGTGGCCGCTGAATCCCCGGCCCGCGGTGCTCCGGCCCTTTGACCCTCCACCCAGGCCGTGGCTGAGCGGTCATCGCGGCGTCGACCTCGCGGCGGCGTCCGTGGGTGCCCCGCTTACTGCTCCGGCAGCGGGGACCGTGAGTTTTGCCGGGGTTGTTGTGGACCGGCCTGTCATCAGCATCGATCACGGCAATGGCCTGCGCAGCAGTTTCGAGCCGGTGGAAAGCCAGCTCCCGGTCGGTGCCTTCGTGCCCGACGGCGGCCTGCTCGGCACAGTGTTGCCCGGCCACTGCGGGCCGGTCCCTTGCGTCCACTGGGGCGTGCGGCGCGGGGAGGAGTACGTCAACCCGCTGGGCTTCGTGATGGACCTGCGGCCCTCTATCCTGCTGCCGCCTCTTGACCCGGCGCCTGGATAGGCGCCGGGTGGTCCGGGAAAGATGAAGGTCCGCGGGCCGGGAAGTACGGCGCCGCGCCGCACCCGCTAAGGCGGGAGCCCTAGACGATCGCAGAGATTCCGGTAATGGCCCGGCCGGTGACCAAGGTGTTGATCTCGTGCGTCCCCTCGTAGGAGTAGATGGCTTCCGCGTCGGCGAAGACTTTCGCCATCTCGTAGTCAGTCACAATCCCGTTGCCGCCGAGGATGCTGCGGCCCAGGGCAACACTTTCGCGCATCCGCGCGGTGGTGAAGGCCTTGGCCAGGGCCGACTGCTCGTCCCTGGCTTCGCCGGCGTCCTCGAGCTGCGACAACCGCACCATCATGCCCATGGAGCTCACGGCGTTGCCCAAGATCTGTACCAACTGATGCTGGATCATCTGGAAGGAGGCAATCGGGCGGCCGAACTGGTGGCGCTCGACGGCATACCGGCGCGCGACGTCGAAGGCGGCGAGCTGCTGGCCGACCGCCTGCCAGGCGACGGCCAGGCGGGTGACCTTGAGGACCTTGTTCGTGTCGCGGAAGCTGTTGGCGTTGGCCAGCTTGAAGAAGTCCGGCACCACGACGTTGTCGAGCGTGATGTCCGCGTTCTGGACGGTGCGCAGCGAGATCTTGTTCTCGATCTTGGTCGCCGTGTACCCCTCGGCCTTGGTGTCCACAAGGAAGCCTTTGACCTGGTTGTCGGCGAGGTCGCGGGCGTAAATGACCACCCAGTCGGAGAACGTGGCGTTGCCGATCCAGCGCTTTTCCCCGTTGAGGATCCAGCTGCCGCCCTCACGCCGGGCCGTGGTCCGCGTGCCGCCGGCGACGTCGGATCCGCCGAGGGGTTCGGTCAGGCCGAAGGCGCCGATTTTCTTGAGGGAGTAGACGTCCGGCAGCCAGGCTTCCTGCTGCTCCTCCGAGGCCAGGGCTTCGATCGAGCCGGTGAACAGCCCGTCGTGGACACCCATGAAGGTGGCGATGGACGTGTCCGCCCGGGTCGCTTCGGCGTGCATGATGCCGGCGAAGAGGTTGGAGTAGCCCTGCCGCTTGACCGGGCTGACCAGGTCGATCTCGGCCAGCTTCGGGATCAGGTCCATCGGGAATTCGCCGCGGTTCCAGCAGTCGACGGCGATCGGCTTGACCTCGCGGGCCAGGAACGCCCGGACTTCCGCCAGGCGGTCCTGCTCTTTGCCGCTGAGCAGCTGCTCGAAGGCGAAGAAGTCGCCATCGGCGTACGGGAGGTTGTTGATGTCGATTGCAGCTTTGGGCATGTTGTTCCTTCACTTGTGATCAGCAGCGACCAAAAGGACGCAGGCGTCGCGCCGGATGTAAGTTACTCATCAGTAACATACAGCAGCGCTGAGGCGTCCGGCAAGGGACGGCACAGTCCGCGGACTCGAGGGCGGGGAAGCCGGGCGGCGTGGGTCCCGGAAGTGCGCGGCGGCAGGATGGGGCCGGACGCTGTCCGGGCAGACGGAAGGAGCCGTGGCCGACGTCGTAAGGTCAGCCACGGCTCCCGGGGTGCGGACCGGTCACGGTTCCGCTGATAAGTAGGGCTACTCGGACTTGAACCGAGGACCTTAGGATTATGAGTCCCGCGCTCTAACCAGCTGAGCTATAGCCCCAGGTGCCCGGACATCGTCCCGGCCCACTCGGAGCCGGACCGCATCCGGGCAGAAAAACACTCTAACAATACTAATCGCCGCTGCCTGTCAGCAGCGCCCCCCCGCTCAGACGACCAGGTCGTCGTAGCTGGCTCCACGGTAGAGGTCTTCGAACGTCCGGAGCGTGCGTTCGATGCTGTGGTTCTCCACCATCTCCCGGCTCGTTTTGCCCATGGCAGCGAGCTCGTCTGACGGAAGCGTGAAGAGCCGTGCCATCTTTGCGGCGAGGTCGTCGCTGTCATTGGGCGTGAACAGGTGACCGTTCTCGCCGTCGTGCACCAGGTGCGGCAGCGCCATGGCGTCCGCGAGCAGCACCGGCGTCGACGCCGACATCGCCTCGAGGGTGACCAGGGACTGGAGCTCGGCCGTGCCGGGCATGCAGAAGACATCTGCCGCGAGGTAGGCCTCGCGCAGTTCCGCATCGCTCGCCATGCCCAGGAACTTGACCCGGTCCTGCAGTCCAAGCCGGGCGACCTGCGCTTCGAGGGCCGGCCGCACTTCGCCGCCGCCGACAACTTCGAGGTGGATGTCCAGATCCTTGGGGGTCTTGGCGACGGCGTCGATGAGCACGTCAACGTGCTTCTCCTCGGCGAGCCTGCCGACGAAAAGGACGGTGGGGCTGGGGTGGCGTTCCAGCGTCTCGCCGGCCTTGAGTTCGTAGGCGGACGCGTCGATCCCGTTGGAGAGCGGGAGGACCTTGCGGAGGAAGGCGTGCTGGTGCATCGCCTTGGCGGCCAGCGGCGTAGGGGTGGTGACGACGTCGGCCTGGCCCATGACCTTGCCCATGTCCTTCCACGAGATGCGGCCGACGATGTCCTTGAACCATTGCGGGAACGGCAGGAACGGGTTCAGGTTCTCGGGCATGAAGTGGTTGGTCGCGACGATCCGGATGCCGCGCTTCACGGCCTCGTAGAGCACGTGCTCGCCGATCATGTAGTGGCTCTGGATGTGCACGACGTCCGGCTGGATGCGGTCGAACAGCAGGCTGATTTCCTTTTTGATCTCCCACGGGAACGTGATGCGGAAGTATTCGTGCGTCGGCACCGAGTGGGATCGGAGTCGGTGGACTGTTGCCTCGTCACGGAATTCGCTGAAGCTCTTGCCCTTGCCCGGACGGCAGGCGAGTACATGCACGTCGTGCCCGCGTGCGGTCATTCCTTTGGCCAGGCGGTAGCCGAACTGGGCGGCGCCGTTGACGTGCGGCGGGTAGGTGTCCGCGGCGATCAGGATGGTCAACGGGTGCTGGGTGTCGGGCATGGTCACGTGGGGAGCTCCTGGTGGTCACGGTGCGGGCTGCGGTGGCCGGCTGGCCGTCGGCGCAGGCGCCGGGCCTACTGGTGAAATCTGGATCCGATGCCCTATGACAACCGGCCCGAGGCCTTCCGCGCGTCCTTCTTGCGCTTGGTGACCTCCGGGTGGTGCCTCGAAAGGGCGATTACACCCACGATAGCAAGTGAAGCGGCTGTCCCCATCGCAATCGCCGCCACGGCGTGGACATCCGGCCGCAGTTCGCCCAGGATCGTGATGCCGATCGCGATCCCGACGATCGGGTCGATCACGGTCAGCCCGGCAATCACGAGGTCCGGCGGGCCACCGGAGTAGGCGTTCTGCACGAACCAGGACCCGAGTCCGCCGGCGGCGGCGATAGCCACGACGGAGTACCACGGCACATTCAGCACGCCCAGGCCGTTCGGGTCCAGCAGGTGCTTGCCGATGATGCGGGTCAGGACGGCCACGAAGCCGAACAGGATGCCCGCGCCGAGGATATAGATGAACGCGCTCATCCGGTGCTTGAACATCAGCGCGAGCGTTCCAAACAGTCCGACAGCCAAGGCCAGCAGCAGCACAATTGTCAGCTCGTCGGAGGCGCTGACCTGGTGGTTTTCCTGGGTCACGTTGACCGCCATCACCACAAACAGCGCCGAACCCGCGACGCACGCCGAAATGGCCACCACCGTGGCCCTGTTGATGCTCAGCCCCTGGTCCTTGGCGTTCACGATCGTGGTGATGACGAGGGCGATCGCCCCGATCGGCTGCACGACGGTCAGCGGCGCTATGACCAGAGCGACGGCGTTCATGGCCATGCCCGCACACAACAGCAACAGGCCGAACACCCACCGGGGGCTGCGGAGCAGCCGGAGCATGCCGCGGCTGCTGAGCGCCAGTCCCCCGGTGTTCGCCTTCACCGCGCTGCCTTGGCGCTGCGCACCGAAGGCCAGGCAGAAGGCGCCGAGCACCGCGAGCAGAACTGCGGTCCAGACCATCAGCGGACGCCGCCGTCGTCGTCGTTGGCTTTCTTGCCTTTGCGGATGATGGCCCGGAAATAGTTGTAGCCGGCGATCCAGTGCCCGATGAGGCCCAGGCCCAGGAAGATCCAGGCGATCACGGCGTAGACCTCGGTGCCCGGGATGGGCAGCTTGGAAAGCACCAGCAGCGGCGTCCCGGTCAGGAGCAGCCCCGTCCGCAACTTCCCGATCCGGCTGACCGGAAGGTCCGGATGACTGCTGAAGTAGTACAACGACACCGCGAGCAGGATCGCATCCGGGACGAGCAGGGCCGCCAGGTACCACCACTGCACGACGCCGGCGATCACCAAGGTTACGGCAACCGCGATCAGTGACAGCCTGTCCGCGATGGGATCCATGATCCGGCCGAGGTTGGACATCTGGTTGAAGCGGCGGGCGATGTAGCCGTCCACCCAGTCGGTGCTGGCCATGATGACCAGGACGAGGGCGGCGTAGCCGTATTCCTGCGGGCCGAGCACGAGCCAAATGAAGAGCGGGACGCCAAGGAACCGCACCACGGTCAACACATTGGGGACGGTGAAGACCGCGTCGTGGTGGACCTGGGATCGCCCAGGCCGGGCACCGGCACCGATGAACTTCATCCGTCCCCCCTTTCCGTGGCCGTAGAACTTCGGGCGTAGCAGTTCAGTGGGCTGCCTAGCCCTTGATCAGTTTGCGGAGGAGGAACACCAGCGCCGCGCTCGAGGCCGCGAGGAAGGCGAGCGGCTTCCAACGCCGGCCCAACTGTTCCGCGGCACCGGCACCGGTCGAGGACCGGAAACCTGCAACCTTGCCGCTGAGCTGTTCCTTGCCATCCTGCAGCCGGACCTGGGCCGCGGCCAGCAGGGCCCGCGCCTGGGTCTTGACGTCGAGTTCCTCGTTCAGTTCGTCCCGGACCCCGGTGAGGTGCGTCCGGCGCTGGACGATCCGGTGCCGCAGCTCGGACTCGGTGGGCGGCGGGCCGAGGTCGGGCTCGGCGGCCTTCTTCGCTTCCTTCTCGGCCTTCGCCTTGGCGGCGGCTTCGGCTTTGGCGGCCTTCGCGGCCTTGAACTGTTCGGACTCGGGGTCAAGGACCGCCGGATCGAAGGCGGAGCCTTCCTTGGCGACGCCGAGATCGTGTTTGAGGCCACGGATGGTGTCTTCGGGCATGAGCGGCATGGCCTTCTTGAATTTCCGGAGGCCCACCAGCCCGGCAATCAGGGCGATCAGCAGGAAGACGCCGCAGACCAGTAGCGCGGCGAGCCATGCGGGCATGATCGTGGCCAGGCCCATGATGGCGGCCACGATGAGGCCGATCACCAGGAAGGCGACAAACGCCAGGGCGACGGCGAAGAACGCGGCGGCGACGCCAAGCTCGATACCCTTGCGCTTGATCTCGATTTTGGCCAGTGCGATCTGGTCGTTGAGCTGGCGGGGCGCCAGTTTGAAGATCAGTTTCAGGGTCTTGGGCAGCGCGGAAACGCGCAGCCCCTCGCTTGTCCCGCCGCTGTGACGTCCGCTCATCGGTCCCGCCTAACTGGTTACGTCTGTGATTCCGCTTCCGCGGGTTGCCGGTTCGGGGCGCATTGACGCGGACCCCGGTGTCAAAACTACCATTCTGGCTCCGGGCCGGGCCTTGCGGGTGCGGTGTGGCGCGCCCCTGCTGCCGCTTCTGGCAACCGTGCCGGGCCTAGGATGGACCTCTGTGACTACACCCCCCAATCCCGGCGATTCCCTCAGCCGCCGTCGCAAGCTGCTCTACGTCTTGATGCTCGGCGCGCTGACCGCCCTGGGACCTTTCACGGTGGACCTCTACCTGCCGGCCTTCCCGGCCTTGGAAGAGAGCCTCGGGGTGTCAGAGGCCGCTGTGCAGCTCACGCTCACGGGTACGACGGTGGGTTTCGCCCTGGGCCAACTCGTGGTGGGGCCGCTTAGTGACAAGTTCGGCCGGCGTATGCCGCTGATCCTGGCGACCGCGGTGCACATCACAGCCTCCTTGGGCGCCGCCCTGTCCACCGACATCACGACGCTTGGCCTCTTCCGTGTGCTGATGGGAATCGGCGCTGCCGGCGGCGGAGTGGTGGCCATGGCCATGGTCCGGGACCTGTTCAGCGGCTATGCCATGGTCCGGATGTTCTCCAGGATGGCCCTAGTCAACGGCCTGGCGCCCATCCTCGCGCCGGTGATCGGCTCCCAGTTGCTCCTGTTGACGCCGTGGCCCGGCATCTTCGTCTTCCTGGCAGGCTACGGGACGTGTGTGCTCATCGCTGCGATATTCGTGGTCCGCGAGACCCTGCCGCGGGAACTGCGCGGGAAGTCCGGGATGACCGCCCGCCAGCGCTACGCGGTACTGTTCGCGGACCGGATCTTTGTGGGCCTGCTGATGGTGGGCGGCATGAACTTCGCTGGCCTCTTCACCTACCTCTCCGCCTCGCCGTTCCTCTTCCAGGACGTCTACGGTTTCAGTCCCCAGCAGTACGGGCTGTTGTTCGGCGTCAACTCGCTCGGCATCGTGGCCGGCGTCCAGACCAGTGCCCGGCTCATCCGCAAGGTCCCGCCTCAGTGGATCCTGACGTGCTCCACGGCCTGGATGTTCCTGATGGCGGTGCTGATCGTCATCTTCGACCAGCTGGGCTTCGGGCTGTGGGGCGTGATGCTGCCTCTCTGGTTCTACATCCTCGGCGCCGGCTTCACCTTCCCGTGCGTCCAGGTCCTGGCCTTGGCCAAGCACGGCGCGCAGGCCGGAACCGCAGCTTCCTTGCTCGGCGCGGCGACGTTCATGATGGCGGGCCTGATTTCGCCGGTGGTCGGCTGGCTCGGCGTCGGCTCACCTACCCCGATGGGCGCCGTCCAGGCCGCCTGCATCTTCCTGGCCGCGGCCGCGCTCTGGCTCGTGGTCCGGCCCAGGACTGTGCCCTCGATTCAGTAGCGGCTGCCCTCCCCCGGGAGGACATGCCCACTCCTCGTGGCCACGACTGGGCATACAGGGCCTATGGCCACCCGTCAACGCCAGCACGGGACATGTCCTACGGCGCCCGCAGCCCAGGACAAGCCCCACGGCGCCCGCAGCACGGGCTGCCCCTCCCCCGGGAGGACATGCCCATTCCTCGTGCCCAGGACCGGGCATACAGGGCCTATGTCCACCCGCCAACGCCAGCAGGGGGCATGTCCGTCCCGGGGGGCGGGCGCCGAGCCGCTGCGCCCTGCCACCTGGCCCTGTTGCCGGCCCCCTGCGGGCGATAAAGTTGGAATGTGCCCCACTGGCAGGATCCTCCGCCCCTCCCGACCACGTGGCAGCGGTGTGACGCCGGGATTCTGCCCCTGTGGTGGGATCGGCTGTGCAGCCAGACCAGCCAGCAGTCCGCGTCCCTCTTCGCGGCGGGGCTCTTCACCGAGGACCGGCGGCGCCCGATCGCCCAGTGGTACAACCCGGCCTATGACTCGGCGCTGCTGGTTGCCCCCGAGACCTCAGCCGAATGGCCCGTGCAGCGTTTCGGCATCTTCTACGCTCCGCCGGGGTCAGGCTTCACGCAGGTCCATTCCGCCCCGCACGAGTGGCATCCGCGCGAGCCGCGGAAGTCCCCCACCGAACGCGAGGCCTTCGAGGCCGCCGTGGCAGAAGCCGAACGCTTCCTCCAGGTCGAGATGTACTTCGTCTGAGCCATGGTCAAGACGCGCAGCGGCAGATACGCCGGCATGAGAGCCAAAGCACAAACCGGCGGCATAAAAAAGGTCCCGCGGCCGGTTGTTCACCGGCCGCGGGACCTGTCCGCTCCTCCTGCTGGACTTGAACCAGCAACCCTTCGATTAACAGTCGAATGCTCTGCCAATTGAGCTAAGGAGGAATGAAGCAGGTACGACATTAGCAAAGGTTTTGCCGCGATGGAAATCGGCCGGACACCTTGCCGCAAGAATGCCGGAAATACCCCCGCCGGGTATAAAAAAGTCCCCGTCCCGGAAACCCGGAACGGGGACTGCGCGCTCCTCCTGCTGGACTTGAACCAGCAACCCTTCGATTAACAGTCGAATGCTCTGCCAATTGAGCTAAGGAGGAATGAAGCGGGTATAAGCCTAGCAAACTCGAGCCCGGGAAACGAAATCGGCGGCTCAGGCGTCCGAGCGCAGCGACCGCCGCTGCACCTCGAGCTGCATGAGCTCACGGTTCAGCCGCTGGAATTCCTCCGGGTCAGCCGAGGCGTCCAGGCGCTGCAGCTGGCCCATCTTGTCGGCCTTGACCCGGGTGATCTGGAGCTCGAAGAGGCGCGCGAGGATGTCTCTGCAGTACCGCTGGACGCCTTCTGCCGTGCTCGCCGGCAGGGGCACGACGGAAAGTTCGGACACGAGCGGCCGCAGGGGCCCCGGGACTTCCTGCAGCAGCTGCTCCACCCACCGCGCCGGGTCCCCGGTGAACGCCAGGCCGGTGGCCCGGATGGCCTCATGGATGGCCAGGTACGCCGGCGTCGAGAAGCGCGCCTCGGAGAAACGCTGCCAGGTGTCCCCTTCCAGCATCCCGGGCTCCTGCAGGGCGACCTCGAGCGCCTGGCGCTCCATGGCGGCCACCGGGTCACGGGGGTCGGGACGGTTGAAGGAGGGAAGGGCGGCCGACGGCGGCAGGGTCGCCGCGCCGGGCGCGGACCGCGCCGGGGCTCCACCAGCGCCCGGGGAGTGACCGGAGCCCTGCCCCTGCTGGCCTGAGGGCCCCTGGGCGGCACGCTTGGCTGCCGCTCCGACCGCACGGCTGACTTCCTCGACCGGCATCCCCAGCCAGCCGGCCAGTTCGCGGGCGTAGCCCGGCCGGATGCCGGCGTCGCGGATCTGTGCCACCACCGGGGCGGATTCCCGCAAGGCGGCGATCCGGCCCTCCACGGTGTCCAGGTTGTGCCGTTTCAAGGCGGCCCGGATGGCGAATTCAAAGAGCGGCCGCCGGGTGGCGATCAGGTCCCGGACAGCGGCGTCGCCCTTGGACTGGCGCAGTTCGCAGGGGTCGGCCCCGCCGGGTTCCACGGCGACGTAGGTCTGCGCCACAAAGCGCTGGTCTTCTTCGAAGGCCCGCAGTGCCGCCTTCTGGCCGGCGGCGTCGCCGTCGAAGGTGAAGATGACTTCTCCCCCGCTGCCGTCGTCGGACAGCAGCCGCCGGGCGACCTTGATGTGTTCGGTGCCGAAGGCGGTGCCGCAGGTGGCCACCGCCGTCGGAATTCCGGCGAGGTGGCACGCCATCACGTCGGTGTAGCCCTCCACCACCACCAGCTGCCGGTCCTTGGCGATGTTGCGTTTGGCGAGGTCGATCCCATAGAGGACCTGCGACTTTTTGTAGAGCGCGGTCTCGGGGGTGTTGAGGTACTTGGGGCCCTGGTCGTCCTCGTAGAGCTTGCGGGCACCGAAGCCGATCGTGTCCCCGGCGATGTCGCGGATGGGCCAGATCAGCCGGCCGCGGAAGCGGTCATAGATCCCCCGGCCGCCTTCGGAGAACATGCCCGTGAGCTTGAGTTCCGCGTCGGTGTAGCCGCGGCCCCGGAGGTGCTTGAGCAGCGAGTCCCAGCCCTGCGGCGCGTAGCCCACACCGAACTGTTCGGCTGCGGCACGGTCGAAACCCCGGCCGTGCAAAAAGTTGCGGCCCTCGGTGGCGCCGGGCGTCAGAAGTTGTGCGCGGAAGAATTCGTCGGCCACCTTGTGGGCGTCGAGCAGCCGTTGCCGCCGGCCGACTTCCTCGCGGTTCGGGCCGGAGCCGCCGTCCTCATATCGGAGCTCGAAGCCGATGCGGGCAGCCAGCTTTTCGACGGCCTCATGGAAGGACGTGTGGTCCAGTTTCTGCACGAAGGAGATGACGTCGCCGTCCTCGCCGCAGCCGAAGCAGTGGTACCTGCCCACCTGGGGACGGACGGTGAACGAGGGCGAACGCTCGTCGTGGAAGGGGCACAGGCCCTTGAAGGAGCCGAGGCCCGCACCCTTGAGGGTCACGTAACCATCGATGACTTCCTTGATGTCCGTGCGCTGGCGTACTTCGTCAATATCCTCGCGTTTGATCAGGCCGGCCACAGTGCCATCCTAGTCCCCGGGTACGACGCCGAGGGGCCGCCTGTGGTGCCGGTCACCAGAGCGACGGCAGGCTGCCGACGAGCCGTTCATACATGGCCAGCGCGGAACCGTCGGTCAGCGAGGCGACCTGGTCGATCACGACGCGCAGCCGCGCGCCGTCGTCGGCAGCGTCGCGCCAGTCGGCGGCGAACATCGGCTCGAGGTGGCGGTCCGCGGTGGCGCTCAGCGCCGTCACGAGGGCGTGCAGCACCTCGCGCTGGCGCTCGTAGATGGGCTGCCGGTGCTCGGTGGTCATCACAAACGTGGTGGCGAGGCCCTTCATCACGGCGATTTCCATCACGGTCTCATCGGGGACGATGAGTTCCGCGTTGTAGCGCGTGAGGTTCTCCGGTCCGTACAGGGCGCGGGTGGTCTCCAGGGCGCTCTGGCAGAAGCGGCCGATCAGCTGGCTGGTCATGTCCTTGAGCGCGGCCATCGACTTGCGGCTGCCGTCGGCTTCGCGCACCCAGACGCTCGTCGCTTCCAGGCGGGCCAGGGCAGCATCGATCGCGGCGGGATCGTTGTGCGGCAGGTACCACTGCTTGGCGTAGCCCACCACCCGGGCGCGGTGGTCCGGATTGTCCATCCAGCGCAGCTGGAAGTGGCCGGCGACGATCGCGTCCTCGACATCGTGCACCGAGTAGGAGATGTCGTCGGCGAGGTCCATGACCTGGGCTTCGAGGCAGGAGCGGCGCCCGGGGGCTTCCTCGCGGATCCAGTCAAAGATCGGGAGGTCGTCCTCGTAGGCGCCGAACTTACTGGTCCGCTGGCCGTGGATGACGGGGGCGTTCTCGGCGGACCACGGGTATTTCGCGGCGGCGTCGAGGCTGGCCCGGGTCAGGTTCAGCCCGGCGGGCCGCCCGTCCGCGGCCAGGACCTTGGGTTCCAGCCTGGTCAGCAGCCGCAGCGTCTGGGCGTTGCCTTCGAAGCCGCCGATCGCGTGGGCCACCTCGTTCAGGGCGGATTCGCCGTTGTGGCCGAACGGCGGGTGGCCCAGGTCATGGCTGAGGCAGGCGGTATCCACGACGTCAGGATCGCAGCCCAGCGCCCGGCCGAGCTCGCGGCCCACCTGCGCCACTTCGAGGCTGTGGGTGAGCCGGGTGCGGACGAAGTCGTCGGTGTCCGGGGCCACCACCTGGGTCTTGGCACCGAGCCGGCGCAGCGCCGAAGAGTGCAGGACGCGGGCGCGGTCGCGTTCGAAGTCGGAGCGGTAGGTGCTCTTGGCCGGCTCCTCCACCCAGCGGGCGGTGTCGCGGGCAACGTAGCCGTCCAGCACCGGGGCGGTGGTCCTGGTTTCAGCCACCGGACACGTCCAGTTCCGCGTGGCATATCTCGCGCGACTGCTCGGCGTCCATATTGCGGTCCAGGAGCCAATCCTTGGGCAGGGCGGGCTTCTTCGGTGAGCCTGCGCGGCCGCGCGGGCCCTCGGCGTCAACGCCGGGATACGGAGAATCGAGGTCCAGCTGGTCCAGCGTTTCGCGCAGCACCTCCAGGCTGGTCACCATGGCCAGTTTGGTCCGCAACTCACTGCCGACCACATAGCCCTTGAAGTACCAGGCCATGTGCTTGCGGATCTCGCGGAGCGCCTTGCCTTCGTCATTGCCAAAGGTTTCGACCATCAGCTCAGCATGGCGGTAGACACCCTCGGCCACTTGGTGCAGGGCCGGCTTGTGCCGCTCGTCGCTTCCCTCGAAGGCCGCCATGAGGTCGCCGAACAGCCACGGCCGGCCCTGGCAGCCGCGGCCCACCACGACGCCGTCGACGCCGGTCTCGCGGACCATCCGGATCGCGTCTTCCGCTGACCAGATGTCGCCGTTGCCGAGTACCGGAATATCCGGCAGCGCCTCACGCAGCCGGGCGATCGCGGACCAGTCGGCCTGGCCGGAGTAGAACTGTGCGGCGGTCCGGCCGTGCAGCGCAACGGCGGCAACGCCGGAGTCCCGGGCAATCCGGCCGGCATCCAGGTAGGTGAGGTGGTCCTCGTCAATGCCTTTGCGCATCTTGATGGTCAGCGGGACGTTGCCCTTCGAGGCTTCTTTGACGGCGGTCCGGACGATCGAGGTGAAGAGGTCGATCTTCCACGGCAGCGCCGATCCGCCGCCGCGCCGGGTCACTTTGGGGACGGGGCAGCCGAAGTTCAGGTCGATGTGGTCCGCGCGGTCTTCCTCGACGAGCATCCGCACGGCCTGGCCGACCGTGACCGGGTCCACGCCGTAGAGCTGGACGGAGCGGACTTTCTCGTCGTCGTCATGCGAAATGATGCGCAGCGATTCCGGCGTGCGCTCCACGAGGGCGCGGGAGGTGACCATCTCCGCGACATACAGGCCGCCGCCGTATTCACGGCAGAGCCTGCGGAAGGCGGAGTTGGTGATACCCGCCATCGGAGCCAGGATCACGGGGGTGTCCACGGTGATGGGGCCCAGCTTCAGGGGCGGGAGTTCCAGCTTGGGGGCGGGAGGCGTTGCTACAACAGTCACCAGATCATTGTCTCAAAGCCGGGCAAATCGGCTGGATCCGCGCCGGCTATGTGGACAAGCCGCGGTCATTCCCGTGCCGCTGCCCGGCGCCCGCGCCGGGTTTCCGGCCCCGGTTCCGCGCCGGCGCCCGCGCCTGCATCCCGTCTGCCGGCGTGGGGGGGGCCCCCCCCCCCCCCCCCCCCCCCCCCCCCGGGGGGGGGGGGGCCCCCCCCCCCCCGCCCCCCCGCCCCGGGGGGGGGACCCCGGGGGCGGCGCCCCCGCCGCCGCAC
>NZ_JBEPOZ010000024.1:0-71610 GCF_040547005.1 Arthrobacter sp. UYCu712 | reverse complement strand
TGAATCAGGGTATCCAGGGACTCCAGCCATTCGGCGGTCTCTTCCGGATCACGATCAGGCAGCTGGTTTGTCAACCCGCTGAGGATATGGGAGGTCTCTTCTCCTGCAGCCACGTCCAACCTCTTTTCATCGTTGAATAGTTGGCTCAAGTTTTCGTTTTGTGAGAAAACTTTATTGCATCTCGAGATTATCTAGGCGACGATCCGCGCGTCAAGGCGAGCGGACGGTCACAATCGGCTGCCAGGGGTTACGGGCCCACGGCAGCCAACGCGGAGTGCCTCCACTGGGGGTTCAAGCAGACGTGAGCAGCCTGCCCCAGCGCGGGTCAAGGAGCGGTGCGCCCGCCATCTTGAGGCAATGCCACAGCGTGACGGCCACCGAGTCCAGGACGGGAACGCCGGTCTCGGCCTCGATTTCCGCAGTGATGTTGGCGCCGTAGAGGTTGGTGCAAAGGTAAATGATGGCGTCCGGCCGGGCCGCTGCGAGCTCCAGCGACCCCGGACGCATCTCCTCATCCGCCACGCGGGCGAACGACTCGTTGTCGCTCAGGCCCAGGAAGCGGTGGTCGAGGGTCTTGATGCCGTCCCGTTGGTAGGACGCCACAATCTGTTCGTTGACGTCCCCGGTGTACGGGGTGAAGAGCCCGATGCGTTCGGTGCCGGAGCTTCTGAACGCCTCCATGTACGCCAGCGTGGACGTCGTGGCCGGGATGCCGGTGGCGTCGGTGATTTCCTCCACGAGCTTGCGGTCGTGGCCCGCGCCGAGCCACGAGCCCGAGGTGCCGTTCCAGGCGATGACGTCGACGTCGGCGGTGGCCAGGAGCTCTGCGGCGGCCCGCATCACGGCGGCATCGAATTGCTGGTCCGAGGATTTGTCCAGGGCAATCCGGGTGACCGGGATCCGGGCGAAGTGGATGGTGACGTCGTCGCGGTCGCCGAGGATCCGGTAGCTCTGCGGTTCGAGACAGGTATTGGAGGACGGCACGATCATGCCGATGCGGATGGGGCGGGTTGCGGAAGGCATGGGGCTCCTAGCGGGTGGCCTGGGCGGCGGGAATGAGGACGGGCGTGGTGGCCGCCTGGTGTTCGCGGAAACCGGCGCGGGGCACGAAGCGGCCCACGGGACCGGGGTCGTGGAAACCGTCGCCGTCCACCACCACCCGTCCGGCGGAAACGACGACGGCGGGCCACCCCGTGAGTGTCCGGCCGTCGAACGGCGAGAAATCGGTGCCCATATGGAGGGCGCCGCCGTCGACGACGCGTTTCTCGGCCGGATCGAAGATGACCAGGTCGGCGTCGAACCCGGGCGCGATGGTTCCCTTGCGGTGAAGGGCGTTGATGCGGGCCGGGCCGGCGGAGAAGACTTCGACGAAGTCCTCCACCCGTGCTCCGCGGGCAGCTTCCATCAGGGCGGTGAAAGTGACGGGCATCCGGGTTTCGACGCCCGGGAGTCCGTGCGGCATTTCACGGATGTCGTCGGTGCGCTCCCGCTTTTGCGTGAGGTCGTAGCAGGAGTGGTCGGAGGCGACGGTGTGGATGGCGCCGGCGGCGAGCCGTTCCCGGAGCGCGGCGACGGTCTGTGGGCTGCGCATGGGCGGGCAACAGGCGTACCACTCGGGCATCACCGAGCCGTACACGCTGTCGTCGAGGGTGAGGTAGTGCGGGCAGGTCTCGGAGTATGCCGCCTGGCCGCGGCCGCGGGCCTCGGCGACCAGATCCACCGCGCCGGGCGTGGACTGGTGCACAAAGTAGACGGGGGCGCCGGTGTATTCGGCCATGGCCAGGGTTTCCTTGACTGAGACCTCTTCGGCCAGTTCGGGCCGGGTGCGGTGCAGGTGCCCGATGCCGATCCGGCCGTCGTCCGCGTGCTGCCGGGTGCAGTCCGCGATGATGGGGTCGTGCTCGGCGTGGATGTATGTGAGGCCGTCCAGGCGGACCATCTCGCGCATGACCTTCAGGATGGTGTCCCCGTCCGCCATGGTGGTGCCGCGGTTGGTGGTGTACATCTTGACGGACCGGATACCCTCGGCGGCGAGTTGCTCCAGCTGCCACGGCACCGTTTCGTCCCAGCTGACGACGGAACCGTGCAGCGCGACGTCGCACCGGGAGTCGCGGGCCAGTTCCTTCTTGTTCAGGACGGCCGCGAGCGGGGTTTCGCGGGCATCGCGGGGGATGCCGAAATCGATGATGGTGGTGGTGCCGCCCCACAAAGCAGCCGTCGACGTTGTCCGGTAGTCATCGAGGGTGCGGAACCGGCCGGTGACCTGGGCAACGTGGCAGTGTCCGTCGACGCCGCCGGGAATGACCAGCAGCCCGGCGGCATCGATGGTGCGTGTGGCGGCGGGGACGGGCCCGGCGGCATCCACCAGCCGCTCGATGCGGCCATCCCGGACCACAATATGAGCCAGTTGGCGTCCGAAGTTGTTGACCACGGTGCCGTTGGCGATGACGAGTTCTGGGGTGTCGGACATCGGTGTCCTCCTAGGTTGAAGTAGCTGGTTGGCCGGTGCGGGCTAGGCCGGCTGGGTGGCGCCGTGGCCGGCGTCGTGCGTGGCGGCGTTCTGCGCGGCGGTGAGGGCCGCGTCCAGATTCGCGGAGAGGCCGCGGCGGGCTTTGGCCGGGGGAGGCGCGAACGCGCCGGCGCGATGTAGGCCGGAGTCGAGGCCGACGACGGCTTCCGCCATGCGGATGCCGGCGGAGATGCCGTCCACCACCGGGACCCCGATGGCCCCGCGGAGTTCGCGTGCCAGCCCGGCGAGCGGCGCACCGGCGAGGATCACGACGTCGGCCCCGTCCTCGTTGACGGCCTGGTGGCTGAGGGCCAGCAGGGTTGCCTTGAAGTCCTGCTGCACCGAGGCGATGCCGTGGAGGGCCTCGTTGATGGAGCGGATCGACGCTAGCCGGCCGCCGAGGCCGAACCGCTCCACACAGTCCTGGTACCAGGGCTTGATCCGGTCCGAGATGGCGATGATGGAGAACCGGTGCCCCTGCAGGGCGGCGGCGCAGAGGGCGGCCTCGGTGATCCCGATAACGGGGACGTCGGTGAGTTCCTTCAGCGCAGGCATCCCGGGGTCCCCGAATGCGGCCACCACGACGCCGTCGACGCTGTTATCGGATCCCGGCCCGTCGCGGGTGTACTCGGCGACGATTTCGGCGACGGCTCCCGCCGCGATCAGGGACTCAAAGCGGGTTTCGATGTATTCCACGCCGTACCCTGCGGTGCGGACCGCGAGTTCGGTTCCGGGGGAAGCGGAGCGGAGAGCCTCCGCTTCGATCAGCGCGGTAACGTCGTCGCTGATATTGGGGTTGATGACAAGGATTTTCATAAGTTCTTCCGATGAAGGGCGGGTTCAGTCCGGCTGAAATCTTCCGGAAATTGTTCACGGTATTTGCCGATGTGCGACGCCGATTGGGCGGCTGCCCGTGCCGGGTCGCCGCTGGCGATGGCGGCATAGAGTGCGCGGTGTTCCTCGATGAGCTCCGGGAGGTCGCTGACGTGGCGGAAGAGCCAGTGCATACGGCCCTGGAGCGGTTCCAGCGCGGACTTGAGGAAGCCGTTGTCCGCGATCCGGGTGATGGCATCGTGGAATTCGCTGTTGGCGCGGTGGGCTTCCATGATGGCGCCCTTGGCCAGGCAGCGGCCGGCCTCGTCCAGCAGGCCTTTGAGGCCGGCGAGGTCGTCGGGGGTGGCCCGGGTGGCGGCCAGGCGGCAGGCAAGCACCTCGAGGGACTGCCTGACGTCGAACAGATCCTCCACGTCCTTGGGGCTCAGGGTGCTGACTTCGGCGCCGCGGGCGCCGCGGTCGCTGATGAGCCCTTCCTGGCGCAGCATGCGGAGCGCTTCGCGGACGGGAAGGCGTGAGACATTGAATTCGGCGGCGAGGTCGCGTTCCACCAGCCTGGTGCCGGGAACGTAATGCCCTTCGAAGATCCTGTTGCGGAGGGTGTCCCGGACAGCCTCCCGAAGGGGGCGTTCCTTGTCCTGGGTCTCTTCTGCGCTGTGCATGCTTCTCCACTTTCGGTTCTTGTCTGGCAATGCGTTCCCGGCTTCGGGAACAGGTGCGTGAGGCCAGCTTAGACAGGTAGCCGCTTGTTGTAGTTCAGCGCCAGGACGGAGACGCCCATGATGATCGCGGATCCCACGAAGTACAGCAGCGCCCAGGTGTAGGAACCGGTGGCGCCCACGATCAGGCCGACAGCAATCGGGGTCACGAAGCCGGAGATGTTGCCGCTGAAGTTCATCGCGCCGCCCAGGACTCCGGCGTTGGTCCGGCCGCCCAGGATGGAGGGGATGCTCCAGAATAGGCCCACCCAGCGGAGGAAGAACATGACCACGGACAGGAGGACGACGGCGGTGGTGGGATCCGCCACGACGGTGACGCCGATCAGGCCGCCGATCACGACCACGCTGGACGTGCCCAGGAGCGTGCGCATCACGCGGTTGGCGGAGGCGCCGGTGGACTGCCACTTGTCGGCTATGGCGCCGCCCAGGATTTCGCCGACGAAGCCGGCGCCGAAGATCACGAAGGTGGACCACCCGATGGTCTTGAGGTCGAAGCCCTTGTCCTGGGCCAGGTAGAGCGGCCCCCAGGTCAGCAGCCCGTAGAAGACGCCGTTGAAGCCGAGCCAGCCGAGGCACATGGCCCAGAAGGAGCGGAATTTCAGGTAAGGCAGGAGAGCGCGCTTGCCCTTGCTGCCGTCGAGCTCGGCCGCAGCGTCCTCCGCGGCGTGGGAGGCCTCGATGTATTCGGCCTCGGCGTCGTTGACCCCGCGGTGCTGGCGGGGGTTGTCGCGGACGTACCACCACACGGCCAGGCCCATCAGGACGGTGGCGGCGCCGGCGATGATGAACGCGAGGCGCCAGCTGCCGGTGGAGGCGATGAGGCCGGCGATCAGGATGCCGCCCAGGCCGGCACCCAGGGGCGCGCCGGCGTCGAGGATGGTGGCGCCGCGTCCGCGCTCAGATTTGTGCATCCAGATTGCGTTGAGCTTGCCGCCAGCCGGCATGACACCGGCTTCCGTGACGCCGATGCCCATCCGGGCAATGAACATGCTGAGGAAGCCGCCGGCAAAGCCGGAGGCCGCTGTAGCCGCGCCCCAACCGACGCAGGACGCCGTCATGACCTTGCGGGGACCGAACTTGTCGATCAGTAGACCGACCGGGACCTGCATCAGCGCATAGGTCCAGAAGAAGGCGGAGAGCAGGAGGCCCACGAGCTCCGGGGCGAGGTTGAATTCTTTCTGGATGATCGGCAGGGCCACCGAGATGGAGCCTCTGTCGATGTAGTTGACGGCGACGAGGACCAGTAGGAGCAGGAACATTTTCCATCGGACGTTGGTGCGACGTTGCACGCCGTCCTTGCCGGTCTTGTCGTCGGGGAGCGGGACTGCGGTTTTAGTGTTTTGAACAGACACAACTTCTCCTTCACAGAGAGGAAGATTTGCAGAAGGGGAAAAGACTTGGGTGTTCGCGGGGCAGGAGGCCGGCTGGTGGGGCGTCCTGGGTCCAATTCGGAGGCGCCGGGCAAATGATCTGCGGCCCGGGATCCGTAACACGATCTTTTGGGATCCCAATTTGGGATCCCAAAATTCAGAATAGAAGTGACCCGTGTCACTGTCAAGGAATTTGTTCCGTTGTGGCCCAACCGGGCCAAATCACCGATTGTGACAGGTGCGGGTGCGGCCGTCGCTGCGGTGGGGGGATCCTGTTGACGGCGGGCGCAGGCGAGGTGCATCGAGGGGGCGACTGGAATGGCCGGAGCCGGGCGTCAGGCGCACAGAAGGGCCCGCGGCGTCGCCGCGGGCCCTTCTGTGTTGTGGCAGGTTCTGCCGTGCTCAGCTGCCCCGGTAGGTGGAATAGGCGAACGGGCTCAGCAGGAGTGGCACGTGGTAGTGGGCCTCTGACTCCAGCACGCCAAAGGTGAGGGTCACCTCGGGGAAGAATGTTTCGGTGCCGCTGGCGGCGAAGTACTTGCCCGTGTCGAAGGCCAGGCGGTAAGTCCCTGTGGGCAGCTGGTCCGCTCCGAGTTGTTTGATGCGACCGTCCGCATCGGTGGTGCCCTCGGCGATCTGGACCCAGCGCTCGCCGTCGAGCATGTGGAGGGTGACCGGGACGTCCGCCGCCGGATTGCCGGAGCCGGTGTCGAGTACATGGGTGGTGACGTGGGACATGCTCATTTGCCCATCAGTCCTTCGAGTCGGAGCACTGCGATTTCCCGCAGCTGCTGGCCAATGATTGTTTGTTCTTCCTCGGGCGTGTGGGCGAGCCTGGTGTTGAGCGCGGTAAGGATCTCCTCGCGGCTGCGGCCGGCTGCCCGGATCAGGAACACCTGCCCGAACCTCTCCTCGTAGGCTTGGTTGCCCGCTGCCAAGGCTTCCGAGACGGCCGCGTCGGCCTCGCCGAGTCCGGCCTGTTCCGACTGGGACAGCCTGGCTTCAGCGCTGTTGCCCTGGGCCCTCTCGCCGATCCGCGGGTGGTGGGCCAGTGCGGCCTCGATCTCCGCCGGGGTGAACGGGTCGGCTGCGCCTCGGCCCGCATCCAGGAGTGCTTCGACGTCGGGATAGGGCCGCGCGCCGGCGAGCTCGTCGATCCAGCGCCGGATGTCCAGGCAGGGACGCAGGGAATCGGCAGCCTCCGTGCGGCCGGCCGCGTTGAACTGTTCAAGGTGCATGAGGCAAGTCCTCGTGTTCGATGCTGGCATCCACGGTGTAGGGCTATGCGGATACTTCATTCCGCATCATGGAACTGTTATTTCAGCATATGCAAAAAGTCAACCGCACCCTCCTGCGGGTGTCAACTGCCGGGTCAGTTGTTGACGGGCTGCTGGGACGCTGCCGGGCCACAGGGCCGCGCAAGCACGGCCCTGTGGCCCATCCTGTCTCCACGTTAGTGTGGGAAGGGATTCGATCCATGGATGAAAGGCAGTGTCATGAGTGATCCGAACGAACCGAACACCGGTCCGGCCGGTCTGCGCGGGCCGGGCGACCCGGACGCCGTCGAAGCCCGCCAGCCGCACGCCGAACCCGGCCAGACCGGCAATATCCGCGAGGAACAACTGACCCAGGCCGCGGGAACGGTGCCCGCCGCCTACGTAGGATCCGGAGATTCCGGGCCGGAGGGCAAACCGGAAGACGCCGCGGACACCGGCATGTGGGACGACGAGGCCTAACCTCCTGCTGGGTGGGGTGACAGCCGATTCATAGCTCCGGCATAGCTGGCGTGAGCGACCATGGGAAAGCGCACGCCACGGCAGCCCCAGTACCGCCACGGCAGCCCCGGTACCGCCACAGTGGCACTGCGTCCCGGCTGCGCTCCCGGGCACTCCGCCGCGCCCGCAGGGTCATCGTCGCGCTGTGCGGCGCGGCCCTGGCGGTGGCGGTGGGTACCGGGGTCCACTCCGCCGCGCGGGCCCGTTCGACGACGGCCGTCCAGGCGGCATTCGTCGCCGCCAGCACGGCCAAGGTCCTGGCCGCCGCAGCGTATTACCACCAGGTCGAATCCGGCGCGGCCTCCCTGGACGACCGCCTGGGTGCCTACGACTCGGGTTTCCAGCTCCGGGAGATGATCCAGCAGAGCGACAACGATTCCTGGTCGCTGGTGATGGACGCGGTGGGCCACGCCGGGCTCCGGGACTACGCCGGCTCACTGGGGGTGAGCTATGCGCCTGAATCCAACACCCTGACCGCGGCAGACATGGCCGGCATCCTGGCCAAGCTGTATTCGGGATCGCTCCTGGACAGCGAGCACGCCGCGCAGCCGCTGTCCTACATGCAGGGCACGAACTATGAAGCGCTCATTCCCGCGGCGGTTCCGGACGGGATCGAGGTCTTCCACAAGTACGGCCTCCTGGACGACGAACTGCACGACGCCGCCATCCTCGCCCAGGACGGCAGAGCGTACGCCCTGGTGATTTATACGAAGGGCGCGAGCCTGGCCGATGTCCCGGAGCGCACCGAGGTGATCCGCCAGCTGACAACTGCCGTGGCAAACGCCTCATTCTAGGGCGCAGGGGTCCGCCGAGACCGCCTCGCCTGCGGTCCGGGGGCACTTTGCCGGGGCCGGCGTCGAAATGGCCGACGCCGCCCCGGCGTTTCGTGTCGAAGTGCCCCCGGTGGGGTCAGGCTACGGGCGCGGCTTCGCGAGGAATCCGAGCAGCGCCTCGTTGACCTCGGCGGCGTGCGTCCACAGCAGGCCGTGCGGCGCGCCGTCGATCTCCAGGTATTCGGCACTCGGCAGCGCCTTGGCGAACCGGCGGCCGGTGACGTCGATCGGCAGGATGTTGTCCGCCGTGCCGTGCACGATCAGGGTGGGAACGTCGATCTTGGGGATGTCCTGGCGGAAGTCGGTCAGCCAGGTCGGCTGCGCCGCGACGGACGCGGTGGGGCCGCCCGAGGTCGCGAGGTTCCATCCGGCCCGCATGACTTCCTCGCTGAGCCGTGGCGTGCCGAGGAAGGTATCGCTGTTGTAGAAGTTCTTGAAGAAGTCGGTGAAGAACGCGTAGCGGTCGGCGGTCACGGCATCCAGGAGGCCGTCGAACACGGCCTGCGGGACGCCCTCCGGGTTGTCGTCGGCCTGTACCAGGTAGGGCTCCAGCGAGCTCAGGAAGACTGCCTTGGCCACCCGGGCCGAGCCGTAGCTGCCGAGGTACCGGCCCACCTCGCCGGTTCCCATCGAGAAGCCCACCAGCACGGCGTCGTTCAAGTCCAAGGTGGTCAGGAGCGTATTGAGGTCCGCGGCGAAGGTGTCGTAGTCGTGGCCCTCGGTGGGCTTGCTGGACCTGCCGAAACCGCGCCGGTCGTAGGTGATGACGCGGTAACCGGCACCCAGCAGGGCCGTAGTCTGCTTCTCCCAGGAGGAGCCGTCCAGCGGGTAGCCGTGGATCAGGACTACTGGCTGTCCGGAGCCGTGGTCCTCGTAGTAGAGCTCGACGTCGGTGCTGTTCTCTGTTCCAACCTCGATGTAAGCCATGTCAGCAGTCCTCTCGGTACGGTTTCGAATCGGTACGGGGTGGAGCGTTCAATCGTGGGGTGCCGCTAACAGGGGCCAACGCGTCCGGCCCGAAGAGTGTTCCCGGGTGGCGGATATAGCGTCCTGCCGCGGCTATGCGCTGGCGCGCCACCCGTCGGATAGCTGTGCGTCGTCTCCCGGGAGGTTCAGGAAGTCCCCGGCGAGGGCGGTCCACTGGGGCCGGAAAGAATAGAGGCAACCCAGCCGCAGGCGGGTCGCGGCCGCGTAGGCGTCGAAGCGTGCAGGGGAGACGCGCAGTTCCTCGGCCGTGGCGATGACGTGGCGGCGGGCGGTCCGGTACCGCCCGGCGGTCAGCCGGTGTTGGCGCAGGCGCAGTTGCAGGTGCACGGCAAGGTTTGCGAGGTCGGCGGCGGCCTCGGCCCGGCCGGCCTCGTCGAAGTCCAGCAGCCCCAGGGGCGCTCCGGGATCCGCGGTGAAGATCTGCTTGTCGTGGAGGTCCCCGTGGGACCACACCAGCGGGTCCGGCTCGGCCCGGAGCAGCAGTTGGGCGGCCTGCCCTGCCGACGCGCGAACGGCAGCGCGCTCCGGCTGCGCCGCCGGGATGTCCTTGGCGTGCACCAGCCACTGGCCCACGATGCGCTGCAGGCTTTCCATTTCGACGGCGGCCGTGCGGGGCGGGAGGGCCTCCAATGCCGGCCGGTGCGCGGGAGCCCGGGCGAGGATCTGCTGCCGGACCCAGGCCACGGACCATTTTTGCCAGGCTTGGTCGAACACGGCATCGCTGGCCGCGGGGTCGTTTCCCAGCTCAAACAGGGACCGGCCGGGCAGCGTCGTGAGGGTGAGGCAGCCCGGGGTGCAGGAAACAATGTCCGGGGTGAGGAAGTCCTCGGCGCCGAGGAGTTCGTTCATCCGGGCGTGCCTGCCCACAGCCTCGTCGGACTGCCGGGCCCGGAAGATCTTGAGGTAGTGCTCGCCGGCCCTGACCACGGCCCGCTTGTGGGCCCGGTGCACCACCACCTCACCCAGCGGCGACGCGCGCTTAAGGGCGGGGAGGCGCCGGTCGCGGCCGTCCCGCAGGAGCTCCAGCTGCCCTGCCCGGAGATGGGCTGCCCGGACCCCTGCCCGGCCGGGAGCCCCCAGTTCCAGGACGTAGTCCTCCGCGGAGTCATCGGGCCAGGACCGTAGGACCTGCCATTCGGTGTTTTCCTCATCCAGGACGGTGGCCGGGACGGGCGGGTGCCAGCCCATGGGATCAGCTCCGGGTTCCAATGGTCAGGCCGGCGGTCAATGTGGTTGACCCTAAGGACTCGTGGTGCTTGATGCGCTCGTTGAGGACGGCGGTTGCCAGGGACGAGCGCGAGGGCAGCGAAGAGCATGCGAAGCGCAGCCAGCAGGCATCCGAGTAGGCATCGAACCGGGCAGGGCTGACCTGCAGGTGCCGGGCGACGGCGAGCACTTCCGCGTGGGCTTTCAGGTACCGCGCGGGCGTCAGTTCGTTCTTGCGCAGGCGAAGTTCCAGGTGTGCGTCCAGGATGGCCAGATCGCGGGCGGCCTCGGCCTGGGCGGCGTCGTCGAAGTCCAGCAATCCGAGCGGGGACCGGCCGTCGCCGGCGATGATTTGCCGGTCATGGAGGTCTCCGTGGCTCCATACCAGCCGGTCCGGTGCCGTCTTCAGCAGATCCGCCGTCACGTGTTCAGCCGTGGCACGCAGGGCATCGCATTGGGACGCCAGTTCGGGGACCTTTTCGGTGTGCAGCAGCCACCGTTTCGCCCAGCGGGCCACGTCGGCAACCTCCACCTCCGGTGAGTGGACCGGCAAGGTGCCAAGAACCGTGCGCCTGGCGGCGTCAGTAGCGGCGCCCACCTGCGCGAGCCAGGCGCGGGACCATTCTTCCCACGCGGCGGCGAATTCCCGCTCGCCGATCGTGACGTGGTCCTCGCCGATTTCGCACAGGGTCGGTCCGGAAAGCACACCGAATACGAGGGTGTCCTCGGTGCTGTGCAGAACCTCTGGCGCACTGAAAGCGCCCGGGTCGAGGAGGCTGGCCACCTGTGCGCAGCGTTCAGCAGGGACGGCGGCGCCGCCGGGCCGGAAGACCTTGATGTAGCGGCCCTCCGCCCGGATGATGGCCCGCATGTAGGGCCTGTGCGAAATGATTTCCCCGTGCCGCCTCTCGGTCCGGAGGGACGGCAGCTGCGGATCGTCCTCCGGCAGGAGTTCAAAGCGGCCGTGGCTGAGATAGGCTCCCCTGACGCCGGGCCGTCCGGGCGTCAGGACCTCAAGCACGTACTCCCCGGGTTTCCTGTCGTGCCAGGCGCGGTGGACGCCCCACGTTGTACCGGATTCGTCGACGTACTGGGGCTGGGGCGGGTGCCAGATCATGCGATCAACTCCAGGGCTCGGCGGATATGCCAGTTCGCGTCGGCCGGCCAGTCGCTGGCCCGGTTCCGGAACGGGTCGACGCTGTCCAGGAACAACCGGTACGCCGCCCAGGTATCCACCCTGGCCTGCGATACGTGCCCGCCGGCCCCGCAGTAGCCGTCGATCAGGTGGGCCGTCTTGCGGCCACCGGCCACGGGCCCGGCACCGGCGTGGTCTGCTGTGTCCTCCACCGCGGCAAAGGACCCGATGTCCCTCGCCGGGTCGGAGATCCTGACGCGGTCGAAATCGATGATGCGGACCGCCGGGCCGTCCACCAGTACCTGGTCGGTCGAGAAGTCGCCATGGACCAGCACTGGCTGCTGCCCGTTCGTGCCGGCGGCGCCGACAGTTGCCATGAGCAGGCCGGTGAGCCGGGTTACCGGATCATCGAGCTCCGGGAGCAGTCGGGTGACCATGGACCGCGTTGCAGCGAGCTGGCGCACCAGGTCCTCCACGTCCGCCGTCGGATCCGCCGCCGTTCCCACGTCGATTGCATGGATCGCCGCCAAGGCTTCGCCCGCGCGGTAGGCGGCCGGATCGTTGTCGCGGCCGCTGAGGTCTCCATGGCCCCAGTCCGGGGAGGCGCTGATGCCGTGCGCGGCACATTCCGCGTCGGCGAGTTCGGGCAGGACCGGGACGTCGTGGCTCACCAGCCGCTGCCGCAGGCGGAGGCCTGCGGCAGCTTCGTCAACCTGGACGGCGGTTTTGACGACGACGGGCAGCGCCGCGGAGGGGACCCTGGCAACGAGCCTGCGCTCCGGGTTGTATCTCAGCACAGTGACCGGCGGGTCCAGGAAGCGCTCAGCCGCGGGGAGGGCCCCGAGCCGTCCGAGTCCGTGGTCCCTGAGCCAGCGCAGGTTGGGGCGCAGTGGCCAGTCCTCCTCGATGGGGCCGACCGCCACGACGACGTCGGCGTGAAGCTGAACGGGTCGGACAAGCCGGACGCCGCCGCCGCGCTTCTGCGAACTGTCCGCCCGCCGCTGCAGTTTCCCGGCGTGCTCCGGTGATGTAGTCAATGCCCATCCGTAGCTGCCGGCCCCGCTGCCGCTCCGACGGAAGGCGACCAGGGCCGAGGTTTGCGGTTTGTAGCGGGTCCTGGTGATTTGGACCCTTTCGTGCAGGAGCCCGGAGAGCAGCTCGTCGTCGAGGACCCAGTTCAGGCCCGGGATCCGGGTGTCCCGGGCCGCAAGGGCACGGTCAGCTTCGCGCCGCTGCGCCTGCAGCCGGTGTCCCTGCAGCCATTGTCCCTGCGGGGCGGTGCTCACGTCGGCACCTTGAACAGTTCACCCGGTTCTGCCGTCTGCTGCCGCTGGACCCAGCCGGCGAAGCGGGAGTCCGGATCGGCCAGCAATGACAGCGGTGGCCCGTCTTCGAGGATTTCGCCGTCTTCGAGCCAGATCACCCGGTCGCACGACTGGGCCGAGTTGACGTCGTGCGTGACCGCGATGGAGGTCCGGTCCTCGGTGAGTGTGTCCAGGGCGCTGAGGACCGAGTCCCGGGATGCCGGATCCAGCCCGGCCGTCGCCTCGTCCAGAATCACGATGGGGGCCTTGCGGAGCATGGCGCGGGCGACGGCCAGCCGTTGACGCTGGCCACCGGAGAGATCGTTGGCAGCCTCGCCGAGGATGGTTTCGAAGCCGTCGGGCAGGGCGCGGATGAAACCGTCGGCCTGGGCAAGGGCCGCCACGGCTTCGATCTCCTCATCAGTGGCATCCAGGCGGCCGAACCTGATGTTCTCCCGGACCGAGGTCCCGAACAGCACGGAGTCCTGGAGCAGGATTGAGACATGGGCACGCACGGAAGCGATCTTCAGGGCCCGAAGGTCCTCGCCTCCGAGGCTGACACTCCCCTGCCAGGGGTCCACCATCCGGAGGATCATGCTTGCCAGCGTGGACTTCCCGGCCCCGGAGGGGCCCAGCACGGCGCAGTGTTGACCCGCCGGTATGGTCAGGTTGATCCCCTTGAGCACCGTGGTTCCGTCGAGGTGGCCAGCCCAGACGTTGTCGAACACGATGTCCGGGTGCGGGTCCTTGAGGACGATTGCATGCGGCGCTTCCGGCACGTCACTCTGGGCCTCAAGCAGGTCCGCCACCCGTTCCCCGGAAGCCGTCGCACGGGCGATGCGGCTGAGGTACCTGGCCACATCCTTGAGCGGCCGCAGTCCGGTTTTCAGGTAAAACAGGAAAACGACCAGATCCCCGGGGGTCATCGCATGCTGCATCACCCTCCAGCCGCCGCCGGCGAGCACCACCGCCGTCGCGATGCCCGTCAGGACGTCGGTTTTCCGTTGCAGGCTGGCGGCCAGCCGCAACGCGACCACCCCGGAGCCCAGTGCTGCCTGGTTGCTCTTGCGGAAGCGGGAGCTGATGGTGTCTTCAAGTCCATACGCCTGGACTTCGCGCATAGCTCCCAGCGTCTGCGCGGCGGTGGTGGCGAGGGCACTTTCGCCCTTGCGTGAGGTGCGGGCCGCGGAGGTAATCGAGCCCGAGCTCCGGTGGGAAAACACAACGAAAATAGCGATGGACAGGAACGTCACCAGGGCGATCAGGGGATCCAGCCAGAGCATGATGATCATCATGGCGATCAGCGACACGATGTTCCCTATGAGGGGGAGCCCGGCCGTGACGGCTACTTCCTGCAGCCGGGATACGTCCCCAACGAGCCGCTGGACAGTGTCCCCGGTGGAGGCGCGGCTGTGGTGCCGCATCGACAGGCCCTGCAGATGGCGGAAGGTACGGGCGCGCAATTCGGAGGAAATCCGGGTGCCTACCAGGGCAAACGAAATCGCGGAAAAGTAGCCTGCCACGGCCCGGATGAGGCTGATGACAATCACCGCGCCGGCGCAGAGGAGCAGCACCTCCACGCTCGCCTCCACGCTGAACGGGGACCTGCGCAGAGTGGCGCCGAGAGAGCGGGAGACGGAGTCGAGGACGATTTTCACCGGCCACGGTTCAAGAAGCCGGAAGAGGATTTCCGCGGCCATGGCAATGAATCCCCAGGTGATGAGCAGCCTGTGCCCGCGCAAATGCGGGCGGACGCACCGCAAGGTCCGCCGCAACGGTGAGGGTTCAGCCGGTGCGCTGGCGCGGGTCCTTCGCCACAGGGTCCGCCAGCTACGGGGTTGCGAATGCCTGGACGTGTGGGTCATGGGGCGGCGACCCTTCGGAGGGGAGGAAGCGAGGCAGTGATGCGCGCGAGTACGCCGTCCCAGCTGAAACGCGTCACGGCGTCATCGCGGGCGGAACGGCCGAGCCCTTCCCGCAGGAGGGGGTCCTCGCCGAGCCGGGTGAGGGCCTGTGCAATGGCGGCCGGCTCTCCGGGCTGCACCAGGATCCCGGTCCGTCCGTCGTCGAGGATGTACGGGATCTGGCCCACGGAGCTCGCGATGATCGGCATCGCGGCCGCCATGTATTCGTAAACCTTCAGCGGCGAGAAGTAGTCGTCCTGGCCGGCGACGTCCGGAGGGTACGGGGCGGCCGCGGCGTCGGCGGCGTTGAGGAGTCCGGGCACGGCGTCGGGCGTCACCGCCCCGGTGAATTCCGCCTCCACGCCGAGTGCGGCGGCGAGCCGTTCGAGGTCCACGCGGACGGGGCCGTCGCCAATCACCAGCACCCGCCAGCGGCGGCTGGCATCGGTCGTCTGCGCGTTGGCCAGTGCCACGCCGTGCAGCAGGCCCGGCACCCCGTGCCACGGCTTGAGCGTGCCGACGAAGGCCACAGTGAGGTGGTCCGGGCTGCGCCTGCCTGCCATCCGCGGGGTGATCCGGCCGACGTTGACGCCGTTGGGCACCAGCACCGTCCGGGCCGCCGGCACCCGGTCCCGCACCCAGCGGATCACCGGCTCCGAGACGCAGGCGACGACGTCGGCAGTGCCGGCGTTGCGCCGCAGCACGGTCTCAGCCTTCTTGATGTCCACGAGCTGGCGGTACCGCTGTTGCTCCTCGATCAGCGGGGCGTTGACCTCGAGGACGGACGGAATATCCAGCACGGGCGCGAGCACGGACAGCGCCGGGCTGAACAGCGAATAGCGTTCGTAGACCAGGCCGCAACCCCGGTGGAGCACCTCATCGACGAGGGCCAGCGCGGCTTCCTGGACGGCCTGTTCGCGGGCGGCACCGGCGGGGGCAGGCTCCGGCCTGACCTCGATGACGTCGAGATCGGCCAGATCGGCGGGCCGGTCGGTTCCGCGCCGGGCGCAGTAGACCGTGACGTCAGCCCCGGACCCGCGCCAGGCCCGGACGATTTCCTGGACATGGACCGAGGAGCCCTTGGTGCCAAAGATGGGCACTCCAGGGTCGGCGCAAACGTAGGCCACGCGTGTCATGCGACTTGCCTCTCCGGGATAGAGAGTGAGCGGAGGAGCTCCACCTGGCGGCGGACGTCGTACTCCGCCTCGATCAGGGCGCGGGCGTTACGGGCCAGGGACACCCGGTCGGTGGCGGGGGAGACGAGCGTCTCGACAGCCCGGGCGAGCGCATGGGAGTTGCCCGGGCGGACCAGGACACCGGTGGAGCCGTTACGGACGGCTTCCGGAATCCCGGTGACTGACGTGCTGACGCAGGGGACGCCGGTGGCCATGGCCTCCAGGAGGACGGTGGGCATGCCGTCAGCGTTCCCGTCGGCACCCACCACACAGGGAGCGACGAAGACATCGGCGGAGTCGAGGAGCTCGTGGATCTGGTCCTGGGTCTGGGGGCCGATCAGGTGCACGTGGTCCTCGAGACCGAGCTGCCCGATGCCCGCCTCCAGGTCCTCGGCCAGGATGCCGGTTCCCGCAATGCGAAGGTCCAGCTTGACACCCCATTCCAGGAGTTCTGCGGCCGCCGGCAGCAGATACTGGAAGCCCTTCTTCTCCACCAGGCGCCCCACGGCGGCCATCCGCAGCGGGGTTTCCAGCGGGCGCGGGTCCCGGTACGGGAAGCGCTCCAGCTCCAGACCGTTGCGCACCAGATGCAGCCGGGACGTGGAGGCCGGGAAGCGGCGGCGCAGGTAGCGCAGGTTGTAGCTGCTGATAGTCACGGCGTGGTGGGCCTGGTCGAGCTTCAGCTGGAGGTCCTCGTCGCGGACCGACTCGTGGAAAATGTCCACGGCGTGGGCGGTAAAGGAGAACGGGATGCCGGTGATGGCCGAGGTCAGCCGCGCCACGGTGGTGGCGCCGGAGGCGAAGTGCACGTGCATGTGGCGGATGTTCCGGCCCTGCAGGGCGGTGGCCAGGTTGATGGCCTGGACGGCGTCGTCCGCAGTGGCGGCGGCGAGTTCCGCCAGGTTCCGGCCCAGGGCGGCCGTGAGCCCGGCCGCCCCGGCCTGCTGGAGGCTCTCCCACAACGCCACGGTCTTGATGGGCCGGTCGATGTAGGTGACCGGGGCCTGGACCCGGGCCAGCTCCGGGTGGAACCGCGGGTCGGTGGTGGGCCGGAGGGAGAAGATCTCGATCCGGTCCCCGGCGGCTTCGCGGGCCAGGATCTCCGAAACGATGAACGTCTCGGAGAAGCGCGGATACATCTTGAGGACGTAGGCGGTCCCCGGCTCAGACGGCAACACGGGCGGCACTTCCCTTCGCTGCTGCGGGAACGTCCACGATGCTTGCTTCTTCTTCGTCTGCCGCCACTCCGGTGACGACGGCGCTCTGCAGCAACGCGGCGGCCAGCTGCGGAACCCGGATCAGCCCGTCCAGGACCGCGCGCCGCCTGTCCACAGTGCTGCCGAGCCGCGTGGCCAGCCAGTCGGCCAGGATTTCCGGAGTCAGTGTGCCGATCTCGTGCTGTTCCAGGTAGCCGGCATCGGCGAGGCACGTGGCCCGGATGCGCTGCTCGGCCCGCGACTCGGTGCGCGGAACAATGAGGGCCGGGACGTTGGTGCTCATGATCTCGCAGACCGTGTTGTATCCGCCCATCGCGACCACTGCTGCGGCGTGCCGGAGGTGGAAAACGATGTCGTCCAGGGCAGGGACCACCCGGACCCCGGGGCGGGCGTTGCGTTCGAGGTCCTGGATCTGCTCGGCGGGCATCTGCGGACCGGCCACAACCAGGTGGCCCAGCCCGGCCGGGACCTGCGCCGCCACTGCTAACCTCGCCAAGGCGTGGCCGTCCGAACCGCCGCCCACTGTGGTCATCACGTAGGGGCCGTCCATGCAGCTCGTGCCCGAGATCGAGGGACGCCCGGCGGCGAGGTAGCCGGTGTACCGGATGAGCTTGCGCAGCGAGAACGGGATCTCGCCGGACGCCACGGGGTCGTGGATGGCAGGGTCGCCGTAGACCCAGATCGCGTCAAACAGATTCCTGACCACCCGGGCGCCGCCGAAGCGGGCCCATTCGGTGAAAGCGGCGTCCGGGGCGTCGAGAACTTCACGCAGGCCCAGCACCACACGCACGGCAGTGTCGGCGCGGGCGTGCCGCAGGGCGCTCTCCAGTTCCCGGTGCACCCCGGTGGCGTGGCGGTCCACGATCACCAGGTCCGGGCGGAAGCCGGCCAGCACCCCCTGCAGCAAACGGGACCGCAGGGACACCAGCTCGTCCATGGGCAGGCTGAGGTTTCGCGGCAGGTAGCCCTGGGGGCTTTTCCCGACGCCGGGCAGCAGCACCCAGTCCCAACCCTCCGGGGCCGGGAATCCAGGGGCGTGCGAGGTGCCGGTGATCAGGATCCCGGTGACCGGGCGGCCGGTCAGTCCCGGGAGCTGATTGGCAAGCGCGTGGGCCAGCACCAGATTGCGGCGCACATGGCCCAGGCCCACTGAATCGTGTGAATACAGCACTATCCGCAGCGGCTCCACGGCCATCCTCCCGACCTGTACTGCTACCAGCCTGCGACGGCAGAGTGAAGAACGGATGAGGGGGAGATTAATGATTCTTCATGAACCGGAACCGGGGGTTTTCAGAGCCGCGCGCCGGCCGGCTGCAGCGGGACCCGGATCATGAAGCGGGATCCATCACCATATTCAGATTCCACGCTGGCGGTTCCACCGTGCGCTTCGGCGATGGCGGTGACGATTGCCAGACCGAGGCCGGAGCCTTCCTGCCCGCGGCCGGGGTGGGCGCGGCCGAACCGCTGGAAGATCCGGTACTGGTCTTCCGTGGCGATGCCGGTCCCGGTGTCCCGCACCCACAGCAGCAGGGTGTCCGGTCCTGGCAGCGGCGAGCCGTCCGGTGCCGTCGAGCTCTCCACCCGGCTGCCGAGGGCGATTGTGGAGGACGGCCCGGTGTATTTGACCGCGTTGGCTGCCAGCTGGGCGAGGGCCTGGGTGAGCCGCTGCGGGTCCGCTTCCAGCACGGCATCGGCTGTTTCGTCGAGCTGCCAGCGGCGCTCAGCCAGGACATGGACCTTGTCCATCACCTGGGAGAGGAATTCGGGGATCCGGACGGATTCCTTCCGGAGGAAATCAGGGTGGCCGGCGTTGGCGAGCACCAGCAGGTCCTCCACGAGGCGCTGCATGCGCTCCACTTCCTCGAGCAACATGTCCCGCGTGGCCGTCACGTCCGCGGGGTCGTCCACGGATACGAGTTCCAGGTGTCCGCGGAGAATCGTCAGCGGCGTCCGCAGCTCATGGCCGGCGTCGTCGAGGAACTTCTGCTGCTCCTGGGCGCCCTCATCGAGCCGCTCCAGCATCGTGTTGAAGGTCTTCGTGAGCAGAGTGACGTCGTCTGCGCCGTTGCGGACCTCCACCCGCTGCGTCAGGTCTTCCGGGGTGACCCCCTCGGTTGCTTCGCGCAGCCGGCGCAGGGGGTTCAGCAGCCGGCCGGCCACCATGCTTCCGAGCAGGGCGGCAGCGACCAGCGTACTGACGGCCACGAGGGAATAGGTCTGGATTGAGGTCACCAGGTGTTCCCGGATGTCCTCGGTTTCCCGACCGACCAGCAGATACGTCACCGGACCTGGCGGACCCTTGACCGGGACGACGACGGCCCGGAAAGGCTGCCCGTTGGCGGTGAGATCGCCGAAGGCCGTGCCGGAAGCGTTGGTCAGTGCTGCGGCTGCGGGGTACATGTCCTTGTCGAGGAGGTTTTGGTCGGGGCTGCCGTCCACCGTCCATTCGACTTTCCCGCCCGTGATGCCGGCCATGAGTTCGTTGCTGCGCGGCTCGATGTCCTCGGCGGCCTCGTGGAGACCATGCTCGAGGGCCTCCCGGTCCGCCCGCTGATCGCTTGGCACCAGTTTGACCACGGCGCGGGCCTTGTCCAGGAGGGCCTGGTCCACGCGGGCGTCGGAGTCCTGGAACTGGACCACGAAGGTGATGATGCCCGCGACCACCAGCCCCATGAACATCATGAGCAGCATGGCGGCCACCACGCGGAACCGCACGGAATGGGCCCTGGCGCTCCAGCCGGGCCGCTCCGGGTCACCTCCGGCAAGCGGAACCGGCGGTGTGGCGCGCGCGGCCCGTGCGCTTTCACGAAGCCGGCTGATGGTGGCGGTCACGGTTGCTCCTTGCTAGCCCAGACGGTATCCGGCGCCGCGGGTGGTGACGATGTGGTCTGCGCCGAGCTTGCGGCGCAACTGTCGTACGTACACATCCACCACGTTGGATGTGCCGTCAAAGTCGTAGCCCCACACGCGGCTGAGGAGTTGTTGACGGCTCAGGACCTGCCCCGGGTGGAGCAGGAACATCTCGACGAGCGCGAACTCGCGGGCCGAGAGCTCCACGGTCTTGTCTCCTATGCTCACGGTGCGGGTGTGAAGGTTCAGTTCCATCGCGCCGTAGCGCAGCACGTTACCCGCCGGCGGATCGCCGTTCTCCCCGGGTCTCAGACGTGCCCTGATGCGGGCCACCAGCTCCTCGAAGCGGAACGGCTTGACCATATAGTCGTCCGCACCGCCCTCCAGCGCCGCCACGGTGTCCGCGGACGAGCCCCGCGCCGTCAGGAAAATGACCGGGATGTGCACATGCGCTGAGCGCAGCACGGACAGGACGGCAAATCCGTCCAGCCGGGGGAGCCCGACGTCGAGGAGCAGGAGATCGAACTCACCGCTGGAGGCGTAATCCACGGCCTTGACGCCATCGGCCACGACTGTGGGATCGTAGCCCTCCGCCCGCAGTCCCTTCTCGATAAACCGGGAGATGCGCTCTTCGTCTTCAGCAATGAGTATGCGGATCACAGTGACCCCTAGAAAAGTCCGGTGCCGAGGAACCGTCCAGTCGGGCGCGCAGCGGCGCTCGTGGCACGGGTTCCGGACTTCAGGTCTACTCCAAAACTGCGGCGTCTCCTGCACGTGGGCTGGGAGGTATTCCGAGGCCCCAGCAGCATCGATGTGCCCGACGACGGGCGTGGTGCGGACGCCGTTGAGCGTCCGTGAGCAAGTTTCCGGCGTCCTCTATTTGCGTGGGATCCGGTAGTTTTTATCCTGCCCCTGCGGCGGGGCTGGCGCTACCTTTCACCGAAACCATTTTGAAATAATCCGGTGGAGACGACTGCGGAGGGCGGCTCTGGGAACGCGCGTCTCCGGGTCGTATTCTGAACTTATCGGTTCAGCCATGAGCCGCCGGGTTCGGACCTTGAGCGTGAAACGTGACCGAAGATATTGCTGCAGCCAGCGGGCCGGAACGTCGGGCCGCCGCCTGGGAAATGCCTTTCGACAGCCGGGACGTCGGCGCCTTCCTGCATGAAGTCGTGGGGGAGTTCGTCGAGGACACCGGCGGTTCGAGCAGGGGCATCAGCTGGGCGCTCACGATTTTCCGGGCCGGCCAGGTGATCACCCTGGCAGCGGGCAGTGCACCGGCGCGCGCGGTGGATGAAGCACAGATTTCCTTCGAAGACAGCCCGTCCCGGACGGCGCTCCGCGACGGAGAGCTGGTGCTTGTGCCGGACATCGGCCTGGAGCGGCGGTGGCCAGGTTACGCCAGCACCGCTGCCGGTCTGGGAGTCTGCTCGCTCATGGCCGTCCCACTGGTGCCCACGGATGTTTTTCATGCCGTCCTCGGCCTGTATGCACCGTGGCCGCATGTGTTCACGAGCGATGACATGACTGCGGCCGTCAGGTTCACGCGTGAGCTTTCCCGTGACCTGCGTCTGGCCCAAGGGCTGGCGCTGGGGGCCCAGAGCGAGGCGGAGCTTTCCTCGGCCCAGCTGTCCCGGACGCTGGCCGGCCTGGTGGTGCGGACGCTTGTGCGGGAACACGGGTTCAGTGTCGAGGCGTCCCTTGACTATCTTCGGCTGGTGGCGGGCAACCTTCCGCGCCCCGAGGACGGCCCGTTGCAGGTCCTTGTTCCGGCAGCCGATCAGGACCTGCGGGGCATCCCGGCCGGCCCCGGCCTGCGGACAGCTCGCTCCGTTGATCCCCATCTTGATTCCCATCCCGCCCGCCGGAAGCGCCGCAGGACGGGGAGTCCGGCGTAGGCAGAATCCAGAAACGGCGGCCCAGAAAAGGCAGCCCGGCAACGCACTCAGGCGGCCAGGCCGCCCTCTTTCCGGGGAACCGTTTTGTGGGGGGCCGCGTTCGGGCGGAGGACCTTTAGGGCGCCGGCCCAGGCGATCAGCTGGTCAAGCAGGGCCTGCAGGTTTGTTTCCGCGGCCTCTGAGGGGATGAACCTGCGGTAGTGCTCGAACTCGGTGGCCAGCGGCAGTGCCACCTGCGCCCGGACGTCGGCCAGCTGCAATTCCCCGGCCACGCACCGCAGGTGTTCCACAGCCCGCGTTCCGCCACTGCTCCCGTAGCTGACGAACCCGGCGGCTTTGTTGTTCCACTCCCTGTACAGGTAATCCAGGGCGTTCTTCAGCGCCGCCGGGATCGAGTGGTTGTATTCGCCCGTGACAAAGATGTAGCCGTCGAAGGCGTCCACTGCGGCGGACCAGGCCTTCGTGTGCTCGTGGCCGTAGCGGCCCAAGGACGGCGGCACCGGCTCGTCAAGCAGCGGAAGCTCGAAATCGGCGACGTCGAGCAGAGTGAAAACGGCGTCGCCGCGCTCCGATGCCCGTGCCAGCACCCAGTCGGCGACGGGCTTCCCGAGCCGCCCCGGCCTGGTGCTCCCTAGGATCACAGCTATACGAATCATGGCGGGCCCCTTTCCGGATCGCTTTTCCCGCTCATTAGTACAACCATCCTGTGGGCATGAATCTTCCGCAGCGTTACGGCGCGAAGATTGCCCCGCTGACGGCGCGGGCCAGGTCATGGACCGCGGTCAGCCGCGCCTCGCTTTCGATCGGGTCCTCACCCCACGTGTAGATCACGAGCGAGTAGGAGCGGCCGCCGGAACTCAGGATGGCGGCGTCGTGCATGTAGCCCTCCACCTCGCCGTACTTGTGCTGCAGCGTCAGCGCCGGATCCACCGCAGCCGGGATGAGGCGCTCGTTGTTGGTCTGCTGCATGTAGCCCAGCAGCTCCGTGGTGTGCTCGGCGTTGAGCAGCGTCCCGGACGAGAGCTGCCGGAGCAGCAGCGCCATCTCCGACGGCGACACGCGGTTCTCTTCGGGGTCGTAGTGGATACCCACCGACGCCGCGTACTCGATCAGCCGGGGGTAGCCGACGTCCTGCATCAGCAGAAGCCAGGAATCGTCGCTGCTGGTGTTGACCATGGCCTGGAGCTGGAACGCGGCGTCGAAGCTGCCCAGCGGCGCGTCGAGGGACTTCTCGCCGGTTTCCATCAGGTGGTAATAGGCGGCCGCGGTGATGAGTTTGGCGGTGCTGGCGGCCACGAAGGGGCTCGCGTCGCCGTACACGGTGGGGTCCCCGCCGTCGTTGTCCACCAGCGCGACGCCGATCCTGTACCCGCTGTTTTCGCTCAGGATCCGCTGGACCTCGGCGTCAAGGGCCGCGGCATTCCACGGGACGTCCGGGGCCGGCCCCTCAGCGCCCGCCGGCGGTTCCTGCTCGAACATGCTCTGCAGGGATGCCAGGAAGTCGGTTTTGGCGTCCGGTCCGGTGCGGACGACGGCGGTCGTGACGGCTGCGATCAGCAGGAGGGCGGCGGTGGCCCACACGAGGAACGGACGGAGGACGCCGCGCGCCGGCTGCGGTCCAGGGGTGTTCATGGCGGGGGATCTTCCGGATAAAGCGGGGGAGGGGGCACTTGAACGGTATGCCGGGGGACCAGGCATGTCCAAACCGTGCCGGGGATCCTCCGAGGCTCTGGGCAAACTCCCAGCAACCGCCTCCAGCCGCCGCCCCCGGGCGGACGTAAACTGGCGTTCGGATCAGTGTGCGGGACACGTGGCTGGGAGTACGGATGCTCTGGAAACTGCTCGTCGAATACCTGCGGCCGCAGCGGCGCCTGCTGCTCGCCGTCGTCGTCTTCCAGCTGGCGGCGTCCATTGCCTCGCTGTACCTGCCCACCCTGAACGCAGACATCATCGATCATGGCGTGGCGACGGGGGACACGGACTACATTCTGCGCATCGGCGGCATGATGCTCATGATCACGCTGCTCCAGATCGCCTGCACCATCGCCGCCGTGTACTTCGGCGCGAAGGCCGCGATGGGCCTGGGCCGGGACGTCCGGGGCGCCATCTTCGGCCGGGTGGCCGAGTTCTCCGAGCAGGAAGTCACCCGCTTCGGCCCGCCCAGCCTCATCACCCGCTCCACCAACGATGTCCAGCAGGTCCAGCAACTGGTCCTGATGTCCGCCACGCTCATGGTGACGGCGCCCATGCTCTGCATCGGCGGGGTGATCATGGCCATGCGGCAGGACCTGGAGCTGTCCTGGCTGATCGCCGTCAGCGTGCCCTTACTCCTGGTCGGGGTGGGGTCGATCATTATCCGGATGGTGCCGCTGTTCCGGCTCATGCAGACCCGGATCGACTCCGTCAACCGGGTGCTGCGCGAACAGCTCACCGGCATCCGCGTGGTGCGGGCCTTCGTCCGGGAGGACGTGGAGACCGCCCGCTTTACCCGCGCCAACGAGGACGTCACGGACACCGCGCTGCGCGCCGGCCGGCTCATGGCGCTCGCGTTCCCCACCGTGATGCTGGTGCTCAACGTCTCCAGCACGGCCGTGATCTGGTTCGGCGCGTTCAGGATTGAGGACGGCTCCATGCAGGTGGGGACCATGATCGCGTTCCTGAGCTACCTCATGCAGATCCTGATGTCCGTCATGATGGCCACGTTCATGGCGATCATGATCCCGCGCGCCGCCGTTTCCGGCGACCGGATCGGCGAGGTGCTCGGGACCGAATCCAGCGTCCGGCCGCCGGTGCACCCGATCACCACCGCTGCGCGGCGGGGCGAACTGGAGATGCACGACGTCGGGTTCGCCTACCCGGGTGCCGAGCAGCCGGTGCTCTCGCACATCAGCTTCACCGCCCGAGCGGGGCAGACGACGGCGATCATTGGGGCCACCGGTTCCGGCAAGACCACCCTGGTGAACCTCATGCCGCGGCTCTTCGACGCGACGTCCGGCTCGGTGCGGATCGACGGCGTGGACGTGCGCGAGCTCCACCCAGACCTGCTGTGGGGGCACATCGGCCTGGTCCCGCAAAAGCCCTACCTGTTCTCCGGCACCGTGCGCAGCAACCTGCTCTACGGCAAACCCGACGCCACCGAGGCCGAGCTCTGGGAGGCCCTCAGCATTGCGCAGGCGCAGGACTTTGTGCAGGAGATGGAGGGCGGGCTGGACGCGCCGATCTCGCAGGGCGGCACCAACGTCTCCGGCGGGCAGCGGCAACGGCTCGCAATCGCCCGGGCGCTCGTGAAACGGCCGGAGCTCTACATCTTTGATGACTCCTTCTCCTCGCTGGACACCGCCACGGACGCCCGGCTGCGGCAGGCGCTCAAGCGCAACACCGCCGGTGCCACCATGGTGATCATCGCCCAGCGCGTTTCCAGCATTGCGGACGCGGACCAGATCCTGGTGCTGGACCGCGGCAGGATCGTCGCGCACGGCACGCACGAGGAACTGCTGGAGACCTCCGAAACCTACCAGGAGATCGTGAACTCCCAGCTCGCGGCGGAGGAGGCAGCATGAGCCGCACGGACAAGGCGCCCACCCCGGCCCCCGCCGCCGGGGCACCCGCGGCAGAGGCCCCGCTGCGGATTCCCCGCCCGGCGGGCGGCCCTGGCCGCGGCGGCCCGTTTGCCGGGATGAACATCCCGGCGGAGAAGGCCATGAACTTCGGACCGTCAGCGAAGCGCTTGCTGGGGGAGCTGCGGCCCGAACGGCTGTGGCTGACGCTGGTCCTGCTGCTCGCCGTCGTGGGCGTGACGTTCTCGGTGATCGGGCCCCGGCTGCTGGGCGAGGGCACCAACCTGATCTTCGCCGGCGTCGTGTCCAAGCAGCTGCCGGCCGGGGTGAGCCAGGCGCAGCTGATCGCCCAGCTGCGCGCCGCCGGGGAGAACCAAAAGGCGGACATGCTCAGCGCCATGACGCTCACTCCCGGCACCGGGATCGACTTCGCCGCACTGGCCTCCCTGCTGCTGTGGGCGCTGGCACTGTACGTGCTGGCCTCGGCGTTCGGCTGGATGCAGGCGTACATCCTCAACGGCGTCGTGCAGCGCACGGTGTTCCGGCTGCGCGAGCGGATCGAGGCCAAGATCAACAAGCTCCCGCTGCGCTACTTCGATTCCGTGCAGCGCGGCGAGCTGCTCAGCCGGGTGACCAACGACGTCGACAACATCTCCCAGAGCCTGCAGCAGTCCATCAGCCAGGCGGTCACGTCGGTGCTGACGGTGGCCGGGGTGCTGGTGATGATGCTCATCCTCTCGCCGACGCTGGCGCTGATTGCGCTTGTGACCATTCCGCTGACGCTCGTGACGACGGCGGTGATCGCCAAGCGCTCACAGAAGCTGTTCGTGGCGCAGTGGAAGCACACCGGCGAGCTCAACGGCCAGATCGAAGAGACCTACACCGGGCACGCACTGGTGAAGGTGTTCGGCCGGCAGCGCGAGGTGGAGGAACGGTTCCGGCAGAAGAACGTGGAGCTGTACCAGGCCAGCTTCGGCGCGCAGTTCATTTCCGGACTGATCATGCCGGCCATGACGTTCATCGGGAACCTGGTCTATGTGGGCATCGCCGTGGTGGGCGGCCTGCAGGTGGCCTCCGGGGCCATGCAGCTCGGCGATGTGCAGGCGTTCATCCAGTACTCCCGGCAGTTCACCCAGCCGTTGGCCCAGCTGGGGTCCATGGCGAACCTGCTGCAGTCCGGTGTGGCCTCGGCCGAGCGGGTGTTCGAGCTGCTGGACACCGAGGAGCAGAGCGCGGATCCTTCTCCTGCCGTGGCGCCGAACGGCGGCCGGGGCAAGCTGGTGTTCGAGGACGTCTCCTTCGCCTACGCACCGGACAAGCCGCTGATCCAGGACCTGAGCCTGGTGGCCGAGCCGGGGCAGACCGTGGCCATTGTGGGCCCGACCGGGGCGGGCAAGACCACCCTGGTGAACCTGATGATGCGCTTCTATGAGCTCGACGCCGGGCGGATCACCCTCGACGGTGTGGATGTCACCGCGATGACGCGCGACGGGCTGCGCTCGCGGATGGGCATGGTGCTGCAGGACACCTGGCTGTTCGGCGGGACCATCCGGGACAACATCGCCTACGGCCGGCCGACGGCTACGGAGGCTGAGATTATGGAGGCGGCGAAGGCGACGTACGTGGACCGGTTCGTCCGGTCCCTGCCGGACGGCTACGACACCGTGCTCGACGACGAGGGCTCCAACGTTTCGGCCGGCGAGATGCAGCTGCTGACGATTGCCCGGGCGTTCCTGGCCCGGCCGTCGGTGCTGATCCTGGACGAGGCGACGTCGTCCGTGGACACGCGCACCGAGGTGCTGGTGCAGAAGGCGATGAGCGCGCTGCGGTCCGACAGGACCAGCTTCGTGATCGCGCACCGGCTCTCCACCATCCGCGACGCCGACCTCATCCTGGTGATGGAGGCCGGCCAGATCGTGGAGCAGGGGACGCACGCTTCATTGTTGGAGGCGGGCGGGGCGTACGCAGCGCTGTACGCGGCGCAGTTCGCTGCTCCCGTGGCGGAGGTTTAATGCCTGCTGGTCCGTGCCGTCGTCCTGGAATTGGATCACGTCAGCTGGACTAGCTCCGGCCACCTCGTGCCGGCATCCGAAGCAACCCGACGGCCGCAGCGTCAGCTCCGGCCGGACCTGCGGCCCAACTCGCTGGGTACTCGGCACAATGGAAGCTCAGCGACTCAGTACTCGCCCTTGATCACGAAGTAGGAGCCGCGGATGACGCCTGCGAGCTTTGATTTCTGGCGGGCGAACTTGAAACGGGTTTCCAGTTCCTGCGGGACATCCATGCCGTCGGCCAGTTTGAACCCGACCGCGCGCTTTCCACCGGCGTCGACGCTGTACATGACGTTGATGGACAGCCCCGACTCGTAGAACACGTAATCCATCCGCAAGCCGTCGACCTCGAAGCTGGTTGCTTCGAGGGGGCGGGAGCCGATGACGAGGTCGCGCTCGTCCTTGAGGATGCGGCTTACCCTGTCAACCACCTCCGGAACCTCGCTTGCAGGGCTCAACGCGAAGGCGTGGCCGTACTTGTTGCTGTAGTAGCGGGCCTCGTTGGCGCGCAGCCCGGCGAGGGCGTCAGCGACCGGCGACGATTCCAGGCCGATAGTGGAAACGTCTTTGAAGTCAACTACGTACGGCAAGTGCCCTCCTGGTTTGATGTGGTGGCTCAACGATAACGTGCCGCCGTGCGTTGGACCCGAAGCCATGGCGGCCGCAGCCGCCGTTTGGGTGCCGCCGTTTGGATGCCGTGGAACCGTAGCCTACGGCTGCGCGGGCAACGGTGGCCTTTTGCCCAGCCGGGGAAAATTTGTCCGCCGTCGTTTCCTAAAAGCATTTGCGGGTAGCCCTTAGGTAAACAAAACAGCTGAGCCTTTTCCGAATTTAAGTCGGGTTGAAGCTTGGCAAGCTAAGGCCTATGCGAAATCCTGCCCGGAAATTAATTCTGAAGGACGCATCAATCTGTGATTGGCTCCAGGTGCCCATACGCCGCCCAGGTACTGGTCTGATGTCCCGGCGGACGGTTGCAGCGCCTGGCCCTTCGCCCCGGGATGTGGGGCTTTTCGGGAACTGGCATAAAAAATATAAGTGTGTATGGTAATTGGTGAACACTAGCACAGAAGGGTGTGATTTCGGTGTCCGGGAAATCGCCTAAGAGCGGCAATGTCAAAAAAGCGGGAAAGACGATTCTTGAAAAGAGAGTCGACAAATGAGCTAAGAACGAAACTAGTGACATTCAGTTCGTGAAACCGCGCAAGAATCAGCGCTGATATGCTGCGGGCGGCCGGATACGAGCCTCCTAGCCCAGTCGGCCGCCCGCACCACATCTGTTGCGATTCAGACCGCCGCGCCCCGGACAGCCACCGGGCCCGACGAGACCCGCACCCTTTTTGTAAGTCACAAGGACAAGTATCTGAACCATGAACACCACCTACGACGCCTTGATCGTCCCGGCCCAGCTCACCCAGCCGGTGTGCATTGAAAGGGTGGACACCTACGTCGATGTCCTGCAGAAGCTGGTTGGAGGGAACGTGGAGTCACTTACCGGCAGGGGCTGGCACGTCTACCTGAACGACCAGGGCGGCCGCCTGCCCCAGAACGATCGCGCCGAAGTGCTCATGCGCGAAGCAGGCACCGATCTTGATGACGCTTTCAACGGGACGGCCGTATTCATGGGCCACGGGCCCCATGGGGAAGAATCAAGCGCCCCCGCGCACCTCATCCGGCTTGCCGAACAGCTATTCGACTCAAGGCTCCGGGCGTGGTTGCCGGACCGGTCGGTCAGGCCTTGAGGGAGGGGCCCGTACCGGCGGATGCTAGATGAGCGGCCACGGGTATCGCCTGCCGGTGCGGTCGACCGGCAGGACCCGTGTGTGCAGCAGGCGCTGGACGCGGTGCTGCAGAGCGGTGACCTCGTCGTCGTCGAGGAGTTCGGCCACCTCGGGAGGCGCGGCCTCTGCGAGCGGAGCGATGTCCTGGAGCAGGGCATCGGGGATGGGATCTCCGGCGAAGTCCCAGATCACGGTGCGCAGTTTGAAAGCTGCGGAGAAGCACAGCCCGTGGTCGATGCCCCACACTCGCCCGTCATCGCCGCGCAGCACGTGGCCGCTCTTGCGGTCGGTGTTGTTGGCGACGTAGTCGAACAAGGCGATCCTCGCCAGCTCGCGATGGGTCTCGGGGGCATCGGTGTACAAAGTGAAGTAGTGCTCGCGGAAGTCGCAGTCGATGAACCGTTGCAGCGAACCGATCCCCAAGGGGGCGTCCTCGCGGATCACCGTCGGCGGCACAAAGCCCCACGCCAGGGACTCGCTGAGCAGGTAGGCGGCGCGTTCCCGCCGGTAGAGCCCCGGCTCGAAATCGGACAGCGGCCGTTCCCCGGCCTCCGGCTTGTAGACCGCGTACGCAGAGTCGTCCCCGCAGGAGACCTCGACGAGGAACGTCTCATTGCTGCTGCGCGGGATGAGCCCGAGCAGCTCGATGCCGCCCTCGGTGAGCAGCGTCAGCTCCCGGCCGGACACCGGCTGCCCATGTCATGGCCCCCTCAGCCCGCTGAGCGGCTCCGAGGTCGAATTCACCATCAGCACGGCGGGGTCCTGGCCCTTCACGAACGAGATGACCGAAACCGAGCCCGGGCTGATGACGATCCGCTGGAACAGGTCCAGGGGCGTGCCCAGGGCGTGGGCGACGGCGGCCTTGATCGGATCGGCGTGGGAGAAGCACACGATAACGCCGCCGGCGTGGGCTGCGCACAGCGCCTCCAGCGCTCCGACGATCCGCGCCTGCATCTCCGGAAAGCTTTCGCCGTTCGGGAAGCGGAACGCGGACGGGCTGTGCTGGACGGTCTGCCACTCTGGCAGGGCCGCCAGGTCGGCGATCGCGGATCCGGTCCAGTCGCCGAAGTCGCATTCGAGCAGGCCGTCGTCGTGCTTCACTGCCAGTCCGGTGCGGGCCGCCGCCGGTTCTGCTGTCTCGCGCGCGCGCTCCAGCGGGGAGGAATAGACGGCGTCAACCGGAAGGCCAGTGAGCCGTTCCGCGACCCGTTCGGCCTGGGCCCGGCCCCGGTCGGAAAGATGCAGTCCCGGCGCCCTGCCCGGCAGCACCGTGCCCGTCGTCGGCGTCTCCCCGTGGCGCACCAGAAGCAGGAGCGTGCCCTGCTGCGTCAGAGAGGGCTCCGGTGGCGGTGCCGACGGTGCCGGCGTGGCTGCAGTCATCAGCATCCAGCCTATCGTTCACCGCCTGCCCCGTCCCTCGCAAGCTCGGACGGGGACCCCGGGCGGCTCTCTTGCACCGACAGACCACCGCGCAGGAATCTGAAGAAATCCCTCGATTCCCCGTCCAGCGGAGGTCTACGGTAGAGGAGTGAGTGATCGCCCCGATATCTTCACTGTTGGTGAACTGCGTGCCTCCGGCCACGTTCACAAAGACCTGCGCCGCGAAATCCGCGACAACCTGCTCGCCGCGCTCGCCGCCGGCCGCGACCCCTGGCCCGGGATGTACGGCTTCAGCCGCACCGTCCTGCCCCGGCTCGAGCGGGCACTGCTCGCCGGGCACGACGTCGTCCTGCTCGGCGAACGGGGACAGGGCAAGACCCGGCTCCTCCGCACCCTGGCCGGGCTGCTGGACGAGTGGTCGCCGGTGATCGAGGACTCGGAACTGAACGAACACCCGTACGAACCCGTCACGGAGCACTCCCGCGCCCGTGCCCTCACCGAGGGGGACCGGCTGCGGGTGGCGTGGCGCCACCGCTCGGAACGGTACGTCGAGAAGCTCGCGACGCCGGACACCTCCGTCGCCGACCTGATCGGCGACGTCGACCCCATGCGGGTGGCCGAGGGCCGCCGTCTCGGGGACCCGGAAACCATCCACTACGGCCTGGTCCCACGCTCCAACCGCGGAATCATCGCCATCAACGAGCTGCCCGACCTCGCCGAACGGATCCAGGTCTCGATGCTCAACGTGATGGAGGAACGCGATATCCAGATCCGCGGCTACGTGCTGCGGCTGCCGCTCGACGTCCTGGTGGTCGCGTCCGCCAACCCGGAGGACTACACGAACCGCGGCCGGATCATCACGCCCCTGCGGGACCGCTTCGGTGCCGAGATCCGCACCCACTACCCGATAGAGCTCGACGACGAGGTCGCCGTCATCCGGCAGGAGGGCCAGCTGGTGGCCGGCGTCCCGCCCGTCATCCTCGAGATCCTGGCCCGCTACACCCGCGCGCTGCGGCAGTCCCCGGCGATCAACCAGACCTCCGGCGTGTCCGCGCGGTTCGGCATCGCGGGTGCCGAAACCGTCGCCGCGGCGGCCCTGCGCCGGGCCAGCGTGCGCGGAGAGGACGAGGCCGTCGCCCGGATCATCGACCTGGACGCCGCCGTGGACGTGCTGGCAGGGAAGATTGAGTTCGAGTCGGGTGAGGAAGGACGGGAACAGGACATCCTGGACCACCTCCTGCGCATGGCCACCGCGGAAGCCGTGCGGGCGCACCTCCATGGCATCGACATGGGTGCACTCGTGGCCGCGCTCGACGGCCACTCCACCGTGACCACCGGCGAACTGGTCACCGCGCGGGAGTTCCTCCAGAACCTTCCTTCCCTCAACGGATCCCGCCTCTACGACGAGATCAGTGAGCGCCTGGGCGCGACAAACGACGGGGAGCGCGCCGCCGCCGTCGAACTTGCGCTGGAAGGTCTCTACCTCGCCCGGCGGATCTCCAAGGAGTCCGACGACGAGGCGACGATCTACGGCTAAGTAGTTCCACAGCTCAGTACGGGAGGCCTCATGAGCACGCACAACCGGTCCCGGTACGGCCGGTACGCGGGCGGGCCGGATCCGCTCGCCCCGCCGGTGGACCTGGCGGAGGCGCTGGACGCCGTCGCGGAGGACGTCATGGCCGGCTACTCGCCCCGGCATGCCCTCCAGGAGTTCCTGCGGCGCGGCGGCCGCAACCGGGACGGGCTGGACAACCTCGCCGGCCGCGTTCAGCAGCGGCGGAGTGAACTGCTGAGCCGCCACCGGCTGGACGGCACCCTCGACGAAGTCCAGAAGCTGCTCGACACTGCGGTGCTGGAGGAGCGCAAGCAGCTGGCCCGCGACGCCATGATGGACAACACCGACCGCGCCTTCCGGGAGATGCAGCTGCAGAACCTGCCGAAGTCCACGGCGGCGGCGGTCAACGACCTCGCCTCCTATGACTGGCAGTCCAGCACCGCGCGGGAGGCCTACGAGCGGATCAAGGACCTGCTGGGCCGAGAAGTCCTGGACCAGCGCTTCGCCGGCATGAAGGAAGCACTCGAGGGCGCTACGGAGGAGGACCGCGCGGCCGTCAGCGAGATGCTGAGCGACCTGAACGAGCTCCTCGACAAACACCGACGCGGCGAGGACACCGAGGCGGACTTCCAGGAGTTCATGGCGAAGCACGGTCAGTTCTTTCCGGAGAACCCGCAGTCCGTCGAGGAGCTGGTGGACGCGCTCGCCCAGCGCGCGGCCGCCGCCCAGCGGCTCCTGCAGTCCATGTCCCCGGAGCAGCGCGAGGAACTGATGCGGCTCTCCGCGCAGGCGTTCGGCTCGCCCGAGCTTATGGCACAGCTGGTCCAACTCGACGCCAACTTGCAGGCCTTGCGCCCCGGCGAGGACTGGACCGGCTCCGAACGCTTCGACGGTGAGGAGGGACTGGGCCTCGGCGACGGCACCGGCGTGCTCCAGGACCTCGCCGAACTGGACGAGCTGGCCGAGCAGCTCTCGCAGTCCTACAACGGCTCGCGCCTGGACGACCTGGACCTGGACGCCCTCGCCCGCCAGCTAGGGCAGGATGCCGCGGTCTCGGCCCGCACCCTCGCGGAGATCGAGCGGGCCATGCACGACGGCGGCTACCTCCGGCGCGGGGCCGACGGCGATCTCAGCCTGTCACCACAGGCCATGCGGCGGCTCGGCAGGTCGCTGCTGCGGGACACCGCCAAGCAGCTATCCGGCCGGCAGGGCCGCCGGGACACCCGGGTTGCCGGGGCGGCCGGGGAGCAGACCGGCTCCAGCCGCCCGTGGGAGTTCGGGGACGCCGAACCGTGGGACGTCACCCGGACCATCACCAACGCGATCCGCCGCACGATTGCCGACGGCGGCGATCCGGGCCGCGGATTACGCCTCGCCGTAGGCGACATCGAGGTGACGGAGACGGAGGCGCGCACGCAGGCCGCCGTCGCCCTGCTGGTGGACGTGTCTTTTTCGATGGCCGCCGAGGGACGCTGGGTGCCCCTGAAGCGCACCGCGTTGGCCTTGCACCACCTACTCACCACCCGGTTCCGCGGCGACCGGCTGCAGCTGATCACGTTCGGCCGCTACGCGCAGTCCATGGACATCGGCGAGCTCACCGCCCTGCCGGCCCTGCGGGAACAGGGCACCAACCTGCACCACGGCTTGCTGCTGGCCAGCCGGTTTTTCCGCCAGCACCCGTCGATGGAGCCCGTCCTGCTCGTGGTGACCGACGGTGAACCCACCGCGCACCTGCTGGCCGATGGCGAGTCGTGGTTCTCCTGGCCGCCGGACCCGGAGACCATCCGCGTGACCGTCGCCGAGCTGGACCGTCTGGGGCGTGCCGGCACGCAGGCCACGTTCTTCCGGCTCGGCAACGACCCGGGCCTGGAGCGGTTCGTCCAGCGGATGGCCCGCCGAATCGACGGCCGCGTGGTGGCACCTGAGGCGGGGGATCTGGGAGCTGCCGTGGTGGGGGAATACCTCCGCGCACACTTCCGCGGCCGCCCCTACGACGACGCCGACTGGGCCAAATAGAGGATCAACGCGCACAGAAGCCCTCATCAGCCGGGATACCCAAGGTGACCGGCGGGGGTAGCAAAGGAAAAACAGTGGAACGGGGCGGACTCGAACGATAGGGTCCAGCGGCAGGCGGAAGCGTTCAGTGCCGCCTGTCCGGCCGCGCCGCTGGGGTTCGAGATCACCGTGGCATCCTCGGCGGCCGACGCGGTGCAGTGAGCAGATGTGATCACCACATGCACGGCGGACAAGGCCAACGCCACCATCCTCACCGCTGACCTCATTCGCCCCGGTGTCCACATCAACGCCATCGGCGGGGATTGCCCGGGAACGACCGAACTCGATGCCGCCGTCCTGGAGCTCGGGAGCGTTTTCGTGGAGTACACGCCGCAGACGCGGATTGAAGGTGAAATCCAGCAGATGCCTGCTGACTTTGCCGTCACAGAGTTCTGGAAGGTATTGGATGGCCTGGCCCCGGGGCGCACAATCCGGGAACAGATTACGATTTTTGACTCTGTCGGCTTCGCGATCGAGGATTTCGCGGCCCTCCGCTAGGTCCGCGACTCCGTCGAGGGCTCGGAATTCTTCGAACACATTGACCTCGTAGCCAACCCGGAAGATCCCAAGGACCTCTTCGGGCTGGTCGCTGCGCTTTCTCCGGTGGGTTTCTAGGGTCCACGGACGTTTCGCCCGCGCAGCGATCGGGCATTTAGTTGAACTCCAGGACATGAAGGCTCAGCCAAAGCACCAAGGTGTCCTCCGCCTGGTCCAGGTCAATGGTGAACAATTCACGAAGCCTTTTGAGACGGTACCGCAGGGTGTTCTGGTGCAACGACAGGGCCGCCGCTGTTCGGGCGGAGTCACGAGAACAATCAAGGTAGGTCCGCAGAGTTTTGGCGTACTCGGTGCCAGACCTGGCGTCGTGCGCCCTCATTTGTTCAGCGGCAGCTGAGGTGAGGTGCGGTGTCTTGCGGAAATGGGCAGCCAGTTCGAGCAGGGTTAGGCGGCTGCGGACTTCCTGCGCACTCGCATAGGTGCACAGGTCCGGGCCGGAGGCGAGCATGAGCAGGACCAAATCAGCCTCGCGCCTTGACCGGCGAATTTCCGATGTTGCATTGACAGTGGACCCCGCCGCAATCCGCAGGTCAACGGCGAGGGACACGCGGGCACGCTCGGAGAGTCTTCGCGCCAGTGCTTCGACAGGTCCAAAGGATGCGGGATCAACGCCGGCGAAAATCGCGTAGATGGTTGTGCCGACCAGAACGCAGTGCGCCCCCTGGCGGTGCGCCTCACACTGGGTGGTTATGAGGTCAAGGAGCCGGACCAGAGTCGTCTCGGCCGTCTGCCCGATGTCCGGCTGGAACGCGATGACCACGAACGGGCCGGAGTTCCGCAGCCGCAGCTGTTCTGCAATCAGGGTGACGTCATCCCCGCCTTCCAGGAGCCGGCGGACAAGCTCCGCGCGTTGCTGGCGTGCCAGGTCGTAGGCACTGCGCGCCCGCAGCATATGAAGGGCAGCAATATCCGCAGCCCGCTCCAATGCCCGCTCGGCGGCCGAGTCCAGGTCGCCGTTGGGGTCCACCACCCAGATGGAACCGAGCGGCTCCTTGCCGGCCCGGACGGCGATGGCGAGCCGGTCCAATGCCGGACGGACCCCCTGGATCCGGACCGCGCCCCGGGAGCGGAAGACCGAGGCGTACTGGCCCGCGTTCTCCGGCAGGTGGGGAACCTGGCGCCCCAAAATTCCCTCACGCCGGTCCTCATCGATCGGCTGGTGCGCGAGGGTGGAATAGGCCAGCACCTGCTCCTGCAGGTTTTCAATGGCCGTGGCGCCGCCCACCATGGCGGCGATGGCGTTGGCCAAAGCGAAAAGATCGCCCACTCCGAGCGCGGACAGCGAACTGCCGGCCTCGGCTGAGGCATGGAGGGCTGAGTCCAAGAGCGCGTCCAACTGCCGCCACCCCATGTCGTCGTCAACCACAAGCAGGGCGATACCTGATTGGTCGGCGGCGGCGATGATCTGCCCCAGGTCCTGGGAAAACTGCTTGAGCACCAGCGCACCGAAGCCCGCCTTGGCCGCGTTGCGGACGACGTCGGCCGTACCCGGTTCTGCCGGGTGAAGCCCAATGCCCAAGAGAATTGCGCCTGGGAGTGCCTCCATCAAAGTGTGGGGATCGTAAAAGGCAGGGCTGTTCAGCGAAAGCTCCGGCGGTTTGCCGTGGGAGCGGAGCGCCACTGCCGGGCTCGCTAACCCCCGCAGGAGTCCATGGAGGGTGACGCTATCAGGGGTTCCGGAAGAGGGGGCCACGAGGGACAAAACTAGCCTGTCTTTGTGGCAGAGCACAAGACTTCGGTCGGAAGCTGGTGGTGCACGCCGAAGCAATACCCCTCACGGTGAACCCATAGTTGACGCATGTCACTTATTCTTGAAGCAGGTCCGGTCGCCCGCCAGGCTGCAGAGGCCGCAACAGCAGCAGCGGCCAAGGCCGGGGTCCTGGTGGTGGACGAACACAACCGCGACCGGCTCCGCGACGTCGAGGGGCTTCTCATCGCGATCTGGGGCATGTCCCCCCACGGAGCGCCGATCCCTTTCGACCTGTTGCGCAGTATTTCGCATGCCGGATGTAACGTTTCCGCCGCCTACGGCCCGGGAGGACAACTCTGCGGGGCAGCTGTGGGGATTATGTCACCCGGCGGCAGAGCGACTTATTCGCTGATCGCCGGAGTCCTTCCCGGCACCGGCGACAGAGGCGTCGGGTTCGCCCTGAAACAGCACCAGCGGGCGTGGTCCCTGGCCCGGGGGATCGAGTCGATGACGTGGACTTTCGACCCGCTGGTCAGCCGGAACGCCCGCTTCAACCTGACGAAACTCGGGGCAGTGGCGTCCGACTACGCGCAAAACTTTTATGGCGCGATGCAGGACGAGATCAACGCCAATGACGAGAGCGACCGCCTCGTGGCTTTGTGGCCGCTGTCGTCGCCGCGGAGCATCGAAGCGAGCCAGGGACTCGTTCAGGACCTGGAACTGAGCGCAGCCGCCCTGGGAAACGTGCTGGAGCACGGGCCAGATCACCAGCCGGTTCTCCTTGAGGATGAAGGCACCATCTGGTGTCGTGCACCCCGGGACATCGTCGCGATGAGGGCCGCGGACCCCGAACAAGCCAGCCAGTGGCGCAGCGTGCTCCGCGCGATCTTGGAACCCGCCCTCGCCTCCGGCTATCTGGCAACCGGTGTCACCCGCAGCGGCTGGTACCGGCTGACCGCAACTGACCAGGCATAAACCACTTCGAAGGAGCACCCATGAGTACCAATTACCGTGCAGTCAAAGCACGAACAGTGTTCGCTGCCGCAGGACTGGCCCTCGCCTCAGGACTAACAGCCTGCGGGGCGGGATCAACTCCGGCCGCGGAGGTCAAGACCTTGTCGGCAGCCGACGTCGACCCTGCCGCCGCTGCCGCGCTCCCCGAGCGCTACAAGGCGGCCGGGGTCATCAAAGTGGCCTCCGACATCCCGTATCCGCCCATGGAAATGTTCGACGAAAACCAGCAGCTCACGGGCCTTGATTTCGATCTTGCCCAGGCCCTGGGGGCAAAGCTGGGGGTCAAGCTTGAGCTGCAGACCCAGGCTTTTGACAGCATCATTCCTTCACTGCAGTCGGGCAAGAACGACATCATCATGTCGGGGATGAACGACACTCCCGAGCGGCAGGCATCCCTAGATTTCGTCGACTATTTCCATGCAGGATTCTCCATCCTCGTCCCCGAAGGCAATCCGAAGAACATCACCACGGCGCTTGACCTATGCGACATGGACGTCGCGGTGCAGAAAGCAACCGTGCAGGCCGAGATTCTGCACAGCTACGACCAACAGTGCACAGACAAGGGTTCCAGCCCGATCCGTGTTTCGGAGCTCCCTCTGGAAACGGACGTGCAAACGGCGGTCCGTTCCGGGAAGGCCGCCGCGGACGTCGTTGACTCGGCGGTGGCGGCGTATGCCGCGAAGACCGCCGGTGGCGGCAATATCTTTGACATCGTCAAGGACCCGGCAAACCCGGCAGGCTACCACCCTGTCTACACCGGAATCGGTGTGCTGAAGAAAGACGCGGAGCTTTCGAAAGCCCTGCTGACAGCGCTTCAGGCACTCATTGCCGACGGAACCTATGACACCATCCTGGCCAAGTACGACCTCTCCGACTACACGGTCAAGGATGCAGGGCTGAACCTGGGTGGCAAGCAATGAGGCAGGGCACCGCAACGGCGCCGCGGCGGGAAGGACCAGCAGCGGCGTACCCTCCCCCCGTCTACGGCACCGGTTCAGATGACGTCGTGGCCGTTCCACTCCGTCACCCCTGGCGGTGGGTAGGAGCCGCCCTGCTTGCCATCAGCTTCGGAGCTTTGGCATCTTCATTGTGGACCAACACCAATATTGACCACCGTACGATCAGCAGCTACCTATTCCATCCGAGAATCCTCGGCGGCGTAGGCCTCACGCTCCTGCTCACCGTGGTCTCCATGGTGGTATCGACCATCCTCGGCGTCCTGCTGGCCGTGATGCGGCTCTCCAGGAACCCTGTGATGAATGCCTTCGCCTGGTTCTACGTCTGGGTTTTCCGCGGTACACCGCTGCTGATCCAGGTCGTTTTCTGGGGCTACCTGGGACTGCTCTACGCGCAAATCACCGTAGGGGTCCCCTTTACCGACTTCACGGTATTTTCCGTCGATACCAACACGCTGGTGCCCGCCTTGACCGCAGGTCTCCTGGCCATGACTTTGAACCAGGCCGCATACTCGGCCGAGATTATCCGCGGCGGCATGCTCTCTGTCGACGCCGGCCAGCACGAAGCTGCGTCGTCCCTGGGGATGTCCCCGGCCTTCACCCTCTTTAGGGTGGTGCTTCCGCAAGCCATGCGCGTCATCATCCCGCCCATGGGCAATGAGACCATCTCGATGCTGAAAAACACGTCGCTGCTCTCCGTTATCGCGGTACTGGAGCTCTACACCGTGGCCACCCAGATCTCCTCCCAAAACCTGCGGCAGGTGGAGCTGCTGATAGTGGTCAGCTGCTGGTATCTCTTCCTCACCTCGGTATTATCCGTTCCCCAGTACTACCTGGAACGCCACTACGGCAGGGGCAACGCCCGCCAGCAGGCTCCCACCCCCCTGGGCAGGATCAGGGCAGCGCTGCGCAAAGCCCAGGCTCCCGCAGCACCGAAAGGACTCCAGCCATGACCGAGGCACCCGCCTTCTCCCGGCAACAAGATCACCCGGCGTCTTCCGCGCCGCTCCTCGTTGCCACCAACGTCCGTAAGCACTACGGCGGCATCGAAGTACTCAAAGGAATTTCACTGACGGTCAATGCCGGCGAAGTTATGTGCCTCCTCGGCCCGTCCGGCTCCGGCAAGTCCACCTTCCTGCGCTGCATCAACCACCTCGAACGGATCGATGGCGGCAGGATTTCTGTGGGAGGAGAGTTAATCGGTTACGCGCAGCGCCAGGACCGCATCGTTGAAATGAACCCCCGCGAAGTCGCGAAGCAACGCAGCGGCATCGGGATGGTATTCCAGCGCTTCAATCTCTTTCCCCACATGACAGCGTTGGAAAACATCTGGGCAGCCCCGGTAGGGGTCAAAAAAGTGCCAAGGCAACAAGCCCTCCAACGAGGCATGGAGCTACTGGAACGTGTCGGGCTCGCACCGCTGGCCAAGGCCTATCCTGCGCAACTCTCCGGCGGACAGCAGCAGCGCGTTGCCATCGCCCGGGCACTTGCCATGGATCCCCAGCTCCTGCTCTTCGATGAGCCCACAAGTGCCCTCGATCCAGAGCTGGTCGGCGACGTCCTGGACGTCATGCGCACCCTGGCCGCCGACGGGATGACCATGATCGTCGTCACGCACGAGATCGGCTTCGCCCGCGGCGCCGGGGACAGCGTGGTCTTTATGGACGGCGGCGTGGTGGTCGAATCAGGCGCCCCCGCCGACGTGCTGGATAACCCGCAGAACCCGCGGACCATCGCCTTCCTCGAAAGCGTCATGTAGGAATCCGTAATTCTTCACCAATTGCTGCATACCAGCATCGGTCCGCATCCCACGAACAGTGAGCCCCAGTGAAAATCTACCGAGCCACCATCACCCTCATCGATGTCCCCTTGTTGGAACCCTTCGTGGTCTCCTATGCCACCTACGACTCAATGCCGAGCATCGTACTTACTCTTGAAACGGACGACGGGGTGATCGGTTACGGCGAGAGTGTCCCGGATGGACACATCACCGGCGAGACGCCCGGCGGAGTGGTCGAGGCACTAAAAACCGAACTCATCCCGGCCATCCTGGGGATGGACCCGCGCGATATCACAGCGGTCCACCAGCAGTTGGACCGCGCACTCAAGGGCTGCGGGGCCGCGAAAGCGGCCGTGGACATCGCCTGCTGGGATCTGGCAGGCAAAGCCGCGGGTCGGCCCATTTATGGTCTACTGGGCGGACGCCGGCCGGAACAGCCCGTCATTGCGAAGGTCATGAGCATCCTTCCGCCAGGGGTTCTGGCCGAACAGGCGGTCCAAGCCCGGAGCCAGGGCTACCGCCACCTCAAGATGAAACTTGGCGGAAACGACGGCCTTGACATTGAACGGGTGCGCGCGGTCCGATCGGCGATTAACGATGATCTTGCCATCCGGGTGGACGCCAACCAGGGCTGGGCCGATCCCGCCACTGCACGGGCAATGATCCGTGCCCTGGAGCCCTACCGGATCGACTGGGTGGAACAGCCGATTAGGGCCGATGACATCGACGGTTTCCGGCTTCTCCGCCAGGACACCAGCGCCTGCCTCATGGCCGACGAGTCCGTAGTCGACGCCGGTGACCTGGCACGGTTCGTCCGCGACCGCTCGGTTGACATGGTCAACCTCAAACTTATGAAAAGCGGCGGGATTACCCCCTGCCACCGCCTGGCCACCCAAGCCGAACTCGGCGGGCTCAAGGTCCAGATCGGCTCCATGCTCGAAACCAGCATCGCTTCCGCCGCCGGATTCCATCTCGCACTCAGCCACCCCAACATCGTCTCTACCGAACTATCCGGCCCCGTGAAATTCACCAAGGAACCAGGTAACCTCCAATACGTTCTGCCCGAAGTCCAAATCACCGAGGGGCCAGGCCTGGGCATCGACGTTGACCGGAGCGTTCTCACTGAACTGACGGTCAGCGAATGTGAGGTCAGCCTATGATCGGGGGCGGGACACGGCGACGCCGCCTTGACGAGATATGGACGCACCTGCACAACAACCCTGAACCGAGCATGCAGGAGTACGGCACTTCGGACTATTTGGCCGAGATGCTGGGAGAAGCAGGCCTAAAGATCGAAAAGTTCAAGTGCTTTCCCGGATTCACCGCCGACATTGGCGAAGGCAGCCCCCAGATCGGGCTCAGAGCCGATATGGACGCCCTGGTCCAGGAAGTAGCAGGAAAAACCACAGCGGTGCACTCCTGTGGACACGACGCGAATATGGCAATAATCGCCACCGTGATGCTTGAACTGTCCGAACTGGAAGACCGGCTGAAAGGCCCAGTACGGGCCATCTTCCAACCAGCCGAAGAACTGGGCAACGGGGCGGACCTGGTGGCGGCGCTTGGCGTCACGGACGGGTTGGACTACCTGTTCGGCGTACACTTGCGCCCGCAAAGTGAGCTTCCGGCACCATTCTTGGCGCCGTCCATCTCCCACGGCGCATGCCTCTTCGCACACGGCACGATCACAGGTGAAGACCATCACGGGGCGAGGCCGCACCTCGGGGCCAACGCCGTAGAGGTCGCGCTCGAAATTTCGGAAGGGCTGCGGCGCCTTAAGGTGGATCCGCAAATCCCAAGCTCGGCCAAGATGACCCTGCTTCATGCCGGCGGGGGGAACCTCAACGTAATCCCGGGAAGCGGAACCTTCGGTGTGGACCTCAGAGCCCAAACTAACGAAGCGATGTCGATCCTCCACACCGGCCTCATCAGCGTCTGCAGATCGGTAACAGCTTCCACCGGCTCGGAGATTCACCTCGACTACCGGGATGCAGTACCTGCAGCAATCATCGGAGCCCGGGCTGAGGCTGCCCTGACAACTGCGGTCACAGCGGAACTGGGCAGCGCCCAGCTGAGCTCGAGAATCGTGACTTCCGGATCGGACGACTTTCACTTCTACACCCAGCGGAACCCCGCGCTCCAGGCTGCCATGCTCGCCGTCGGTGCGAACGTTCAACCGGGGCTCCACCACCCGGCCATGAGCTTCGAGGCCGCCGCGTTGGACCGCGCCGTCGGCGTCCTCGTTGCAGCGTGCCATCTCGTCGCCGAACGTCCGTTTAGCAGCCAAGCTCGGTAAAAGTTGCTGGCGCCCGTGTTCTGGTACCTCTGCCCTTCCTCGGGATTGCCCTGATCCTGGCGCTAACGCTGAAGCAGATTCCACTCTCTCGGACATCGCAGGCATGGTGGCCCGCGGCGATGTCGTAGGCGGCGAGGAGGCCGAGCGTCTCGAAGCCGAACGCCACGCCGCCCCGGCCGCTGCACCGGACCGTAGCACCGAGTCTTTGCCGGCCCCGAACTACGACGAACTCACCCGCGTGCCCGGCTAGGCTCCGCCAGCCGGCACCGAGGACCGAGTCTGGGGACGGCATTGCACGCGCCGCGTCGTGCCTGTGACGCATCAACGCCTTAAAGACACCTGACTGCCACACGGGCGGGCGGGGCGCACTATGACTACCGGTGCGGATAACTTAAGGTACTAGCGCGTCGCCTGTGAGCTCCCCGGTGTCACGTTTAAGCGTGACACCGTATGGAACCGACGCACTTAGCGCCACCGTATAGGTGTCAGGGCCGTGCCTCGTGACGAGGACACCCATCCAGCCTTCACTGGCGGCGTGTGCCCGAGTGCTTTCTGCTGCAGCACTGAGGTCGTCGTCGATCTGGTGTTGGCTCTGGGCGGTGATGTGGAAATAGCGACCAGGCTCCATGACTGTGATTATCGAGCGGGTTCCCCTTACCAGCCGCGCTCGGCGAGGCAGTGCGGCTGCGGGATCTCGTCCACGTTGATGCCGACCATGGCTTCGCCCAGGCCGCGGGAGGCCTTGGCGATGACGTCCGGGTCGTCGAAGAAGGTGGTGGCCTTCACGACGGCGGCGGCGCGCTGGGCCGGGTTGCCGGACTTGAAGATGCCCGAGCCGACGAACACACCGTCGGCGCCGAGCTGCATCATCATCGCAGCATCGGCCGGGGTGGCGATGCCGCCGGCAGTGAACAGGACCACGGGAAGCTTGCCGCTGGCGGCAACTTCCTTGACCAGTTCGTACGGGGCCTGCAGTTCCTTGGCGGCGACGTAGAGCTCGTCCTCGGCCATGCCGGCAAGCTTCTTGATCTCCGCGCGGATCTGGCGCATGTGGGTGGTGGCGTTGGAAACGTCGCCGGTTCCGGCCTCACCCTTGGAACGGATCATCGCCGCGCCCTCGTTGATGCGGCGCAGGGCTTCACCGAGGTTGGTGGCACCACAGACGAAGGGAACCGTGAAGTTCCACTTGTCGATGTGGTTGGCGTAGTCGGCCGGGGTCAGGACCTCGGACTCGTCAATGTAGTCCACGCCGAGCGACTGGAGGATCTGGGCTTCGACGAAGTGGCCGATCCGGGCCTTCGCCATAACCGGCACGGAGACGGCCGCGATGATCGCCTCGATCATGTCCGGATCGGACATGCGGGACACGCCGCCCTGGGCGCGGATATCGGCGGGAACGCGTTCCAGCGCCATCACGGCCACTGCACCGGCATCTTCGGCGATGCGGGCCTGCTCGACGTTGACGACGTCCATGATGACGCCGCCCTTGAGCATCTCCGCCATGCCGCGCTTGACCCGGCGGCTGCCCGTGGTTGCGTGTTGAGTCTCGGTCATGAGTGTTCTCCTTACTCTTTATCAGCGGCGGGACCGGGCAGAAACGCAACAGCGGCGGCGATGTCTCTTGGTGCTGCGATCCGGCCGAAAGGAATTCAGCCTGGTCAAACAGCTCCGATGTGGGTGTGTCTGGCCGTATCGCACTCAAAACAGCATTGTCAGAGCATGGCAGCTCGTTCACCGTCTGCTTGATTCGCGGAAACCCCGGGCCCACCGGGCTCGCGGCGGTTTGAGGCGACACGGCCGAGCCCCCAGGCGGGCAGGAGCGTGGGTGCTCCTGGAGCATGCCGTCTCCGTGGGCCTGAATCAGGTTGATATACCCGGAACCGCATCCGCTCGCTGCGGTTTGGGGGTGTGCTTCGCTGGTCTCGAGCGTGGGCGTTAAAGGACCTTGGAGAGGAATTCCTTGGTGCGTGGGTGTCGGGGGTCGGCGATCAGTTGCCGCGGGTCACCGCTTTCGACCACGACGCCGCCGTCCATGAAGGTGAGGGTGTCGCCGACCTCGCGGGCGAAGCCGATCTCGTGGGTCACCACGATCATGGTCATGCCGGATTTGGCGAGGTCTTTCATCACGTTGAGGACGTCTCCGACCAGTTCGGGGTCCAGGGCCGAGGTGGGCTCGTCGAAGAGCATCAGTTCGGGTTCCATGGCCAGTGCCCGGGCTATGGCGACGCGCTGTTGCTGGCCGCCTGAGAGTTGTGCGGGGTAGTGGTTTGCGTGAGGGGCCAAGCCCACCATGTCCAGGAGTTCAAGGGCCCTGGTCCTGGCCACTGTTTTGGATTGGCGTTTGACCTGGGTGGGTGCCTCGGTGATGTTTTCCAGTGCTGTCCGGTGCGCAAAGAGGTTGAATTTCTGGAAGACCATGCCGATCTCGCGGCGCTGGGCGGCGATGTCCCTGGCTGTGAGGTCGTGGAGGCGTCCACGGTGTTCGCGGTAGCCGATCATGTCGTCCCGGACGTGAATTCGGCCGGCGCTGATGGTTTCCAGCATGTTGATGCAGCGTAGCAGGGTTGATTTCCCGGAACCTGACGGACCGATCAGGACCGAGACCTCGCCCTCGCGGACGGTCATGTCGATGCCGCGGAGAACGTGATGGGTTCCGTAATACTTGTGGACCCCGTCGATGCGGACGAGGGCTTTGTCTGTTTCGACGTCGCTGGTGATGGTCACAGGACTTCATCCTCTGTGGTCGGCGTGCGGTGATGTGTTGCGGGGACGGCGGCTCCCGGCGCGGGCTTTGCCGGCTGGATCTGCGCGGGGGCCAGGTTGTCCACTCCCTTGCCGAAGTGGCGCTCGATGTAGAACTGGCCCACCATCAGCAGGCTTGTGATGATGAGGTACCAGATCGCGGCCACGATCAGCAGCGGGATGGGCAGGTACGTGCGGTTCGCGATGCCGTTGGTGGCGAACGTGAGGTCCAGAGTGAACGGCACGGCCAGGACCAGCGATGTTGTCTTCAGCATGCCGATGGTTTCGTTGCCGGTAGGCGGAACGATGACGCGCATGGCCTGGGGCAGGACAATCCGCCACATGATCTTTGACTTGCGCATGCCCAGCGCCTCGGCGGCTTCGGACTGGCCGGGGTCCACGGATTTCAGCCCAGCTCGGAAGATTTCGGCCAGGTACGCGGATTCGTTCAAGCCCAGGCCCAAGACGGCGGCGACGAATGCGGTCACGACGTCCTGGGTGCTGAAGCTGAGCAGTTCCGGCCCGAAGGGCACACCCAGCGCGATCTTGGGGTAGAGCACGGAGATCAGTCCCCAGAAAACGAGCTGGGTGTAGACCGGTGTGCCACGGAAGAACCACACCCAAGTACAGCTGACGCTGCGGAACAGCGGGTTGTCGGACTGGCGCATGAAGGCCAGTGCGATGGCCAGGACGATGGCGATGGCCATGGACAGGACCGTCAGGAGCAGGGTCCAGCCGATGCCCTGGATGACCAGGACGTCCAGCATGTAGGTGCCCACGACATCCCAGCGGAAGTTCGCGTTGGTCGCCACGCTCTGCGCCACGCCGGCGGCTACAAGCAGGATGACGATGGCCCCTGCCCAGCGGCCGGGGTGCCGGACCGGGACGGCGTTGATGAGTTCCGGCGGGCTGGTGGCTGGGGCTGGTGGGCGGACGGCGGGTCCGCTTTGGGTTATGGTGCTCAACTGCCCACCACCGGGTTCACTTCTGAGGCGGGGACAGCGCCCTTGGTGTTGTTCCACTTCTCCAGGATTTTGCTGTAGGTTCCGTCGTTGATGAGTTTGTTCATGACTTTGCCCACCAGTTCCGAAAGCTCAGGATCCGACTTCGCGATGGCGATGCCCTGCGGTGCGGAGTCGTAGACGTCGCCTAGGACCTCCAGCTGGTCGTCGGTTTGGGAGAGTGCGTAGCCGATCACGGGGGAATCTGCGGCCATGGCGTCGATGCTGCCGTTGACAAGGCGGGTGGTGACATCCGTCTGGGTCTTCAGGGTGACGATGTCGATCGCCGGTTTGCCGTCGGATACACACTGGCTGGAACGGTCCGAGACATCCGGGCTCTCCTGGACAGTGCCCGTCTGAACGCCGACCTTTTTGCCGCAGACCTCATCCAGGGAGAACTTTTGCGGGTTGCCCTTCTTCACCGCCCAGAGCGATCCGGCATTGAAGTAGCTGACGAAGTTCACGGTCTCCGCCCGCTCCGGGTTGATCGTGAAAGAGGAAATTCCCAGATCGTACTTGGGGCCCAGGGCCGGGAGAATCCCGGTGAATTCGGCCGTTTCCACCTTGGTCGGGAGCCCGAGAGTGGCTCCGATCGCCTTGGCGATATCGACGTCATAGCCTTGAGGGGTCTGCCCGTCGGCTGACAGGAACTCCGCCGGGGCGTAGGACGTGTCGGAGCCGACCGTCAGGACGCCCTTGGCTTTCAGCGCGGGGGTAACCAGCGCGGCCAAGGTTTCATCCTTTTGGATCGATGCGGGGTCCAAACCGGAAGGGCCCTGCTGGGTTGCGGCGGTCTGCGAGGCATTGGTGCAACCGGTCAACGCCAGTAGTGCAGTTGTGGCAACCACCGCGAGCCTGATCGTCATCGTTGAAGAAGTAGGCATCAGAATATTTACCTTTGTGAAGGGAACCGCTGGGGGCTCAGCGGGCACGGTAACCGTGGACGGAAATGTGCCAGGGGCAGGTCAAGGGTGACAGCGTGACAGATCCGACGTCGGTGTCCGACTGCCGGATCGTTAGCTGCGGTTCATACTTCTGCAGCGCGTCGTTGCGCTAAGAATGTTGATGTTCGTGCGAACTGCTGTCCCTATAACTCTACGGATCAGCTATGTGCATTCTCAATTGCCTAAAGAGGCGAATTTCGCCCTTAAAGAGAACACATTGCTGATAAGAATGTTACATTATGTTGATGACTGCCCTTACTGACCTTGACCGTAGGCTCCTGTCCGCCCTCCGGGAGGACGGAAGGGCGCCCGTGGCCAGCCTCGCGCGGCAGCTGGGGGTGGCGCGGGCGACAGTCAACAGCCGCCTGGAGCGTCTCATTGCCACGGGAACCATCGTCGGCTTCACCGTCCGGGTGAGGGACGAAATGGACCCTTTTGCCATTCATGCTGTAGCCCTCATCGCCGTGGAAGGGCGGACAACGGACCGCGTCATCAGCCACTTGCGGGGTTTCCCCGAAATCCGCGCGCTCCACAGCACCAACGGCGGATGGGACCTCGTCGCCGAGCTGCGCACAGAGAGCCTTGTCGAGTTCGACCAGCTCCTGGGGAGGATCCGCGGAGTGGAAGGCATTGTCAACAGCGAAACGAGCCTGCTGCTGAGCTCCGTTCTGCGGTAGTCGTTCCACCTCCTCACCTGAGGTTTTACAGATTGCATAATTCTCATCATCACTGTGCGCGCTGAATGAGCAAAAAGGGCGCAATGTTGCCGTTGCCGTTACATATCGCCGCCCGCTACCTTGGAAGCATCAAATGTTTACCAATTGGAGAAGGAGGCGCAATGACGCGCTTTGTGGATGTTCAGAACATGGTCCGCTGGGTTGCAGCCAGTGGTCCGGAAAACATCATCGCCGGCATGATCGAATACCTTGAAGGCGATTTCCGGCGTTGGGAAAGCTTTGACAAGTCGCCACGGGTCGCGAGCCACACCCCGTTCGGCGTCATCGAACTGATGCCCACGAGTGATCATGAAACCTACGGATTCAAGTACGTCAACGGACACCCCTCAAACCCGGCCCGGGGCTTCCAAACGGTCACCGCCTTCGGGGTCCTCGCCGACGTCCACAACGGCTACCCCACCTTCCTCACCGAGATGACCGTCCTGACCGCGCTGCGGACCGCCGCGACCTCCGCGATGGTGGCAAGGAAGCTTGCCGGCCCCGACTCGAGCATCATGGCGATGATCGGGACAGGAAGCCAATCCGAATTCCAGGCCCTCGCCTTCCGAAGCGCCTTGGGCATCACAGCCCTGAAAATCTGGGACACGGATCCGGCCGCGGTGGAGAAATTCGTTCGCAACATGACCCCGCTCGGCTTTGACGTCACGGTAGCCTCCTCCGCAGCCGACGCGGCGCAGGGCGCCCATATCATCACCACCTGCACCGCGGACAAGGCGAATGCCACAATCCTCATGGCGGACGTTATCGCCCCCGGCGTGCACATCAACGCCATCGGCGGGGACTGCCCGGGAAAGACGGAGCTCGACGCCGCCATTCTCGAGCTCGGCGACGTCTTCGTGGAGTTCACGCCACAGACCCGGATTGAAGGGGAGATCCAGCAGATGCCGGCCGACTTCGAGGTTACCGAGTTCTGGCAGGTACTCGGGGGGCAGGCACCTGGGCGGGTATCCCCGGAGCAGATCACCATTTTCGACTCGGTCGGCTTCGCCATTGAGGACTTTTCTGCCCTGCGTTACGTCCGTGATGCCGTCGCCGGCTCGGAGTACTACGAGGAGATCGATCTGGTTGCCAACCCGGAGGACCCCAAGGACCTCTTCGGTCTCGTGGGTGCCCTGTCACCGGTCGGGACCTGATCCACGGTGTCGGTCCAGGCACCGTCGGCCGTCGTTCTCGTCCGACCGAACCGCTTCACACCGAACCCTGCCACGGCGGCCGATAACACTTTCCAGGTCACGCAAACCTCGCCGCGTTCGGATTCAGTCGCCGCGGCCGCCTACCAGGAAGTGACCGCGCTTGCCCAGGCGCTGGAAGGAGCCGGCGTCACCGTCCACATGTTCGACGACCCTGAAGACACCCGTCCGGACAGCGTCTTTCCCAACAACTGGCTCTCCACGCACGCCGGTGGCCACGTTGCCGTGTTCCCGATGTACGCTCCGAACCGCCGGCATGAACGCCGTGCTGACATCGTGGAGCTGCTCAAGGAGCGCTACCGGGTACAAGACGTCATCGACTACTCCGGACTGGAACGGGACAATGTCTTCCTCGAAGGCACCGGGGCCATGGTCCTGGACCATGTCGACAGGGTGGCCTATGCGGTGCGCTCACACCGCGCCGACCCGGTAGCCCTCGAAAGGTTCTGCACAAACTTCGGCTACGAGCCCATGGTGTTCGATGCCACGGATGACTCAGGAACCGCGGTGTACCACACGAACGTCATGATGTCCGTGGGCACCGAGTTCGCGATGGTGGGGTTGGAAATGATCAGCTCCAACGCCCGCCGCCGCGAGGTGGCCGAACGCCTGGCCAGCGCAGGACGTGAGGTCATCGCACTGACGCACCACCAGGTCAGAGAGTTCGCAGGAAACACCATCGAACTGCAGGCGCCGGACCGACGATTGCTGGCCCTGTCCCGCCGTGCCTTTGACAGTCTGACCACCTCGCAGAAAAACCTCATCGAGCAAAGCTGCATCCTTCTACCCGTCGATGTCCCCACCATTGAACTTGCCGGTGGATCAGTCAGATGCATGATCGCCGGCATCCACCTCAGCCCCCGGCCTGCACCGGTGGCGGTGTAACCGGCTCCTTCCGCGGTCCGCAATAACAAAGCTCCGGGACCGCGCGGCATCTGCGTTCACAGCGGCCTGATGCGTTCGGGTTCCCAACCAGCTTGCGCGGCAGGCGAACGCCACGGGCGAGTTCCCCGCCGAGGCCCACGAAGCGTTAGAGCACCTCCGGTCAGTTGCGATGCGCATTGACCGCACCATTGAGGGGTTGATGTAGGGATGATTCCGAACATCACCCGCGGTTCGCGCATGGGCGGGCTCATGGTTTACCTGGCATCGACGGACGCCAACAAGACCAAAAACGCACACAGCGATCCGCACCTGGTAGCAGGCGACGCTGCGATCATGGCGTGGTATGACGACGGTGTTCTGGACCGTGACGATGCGCTTGCTATTGCCAAGCATCTTGACCAGCCGCGCAAGGCATACGGCGTATCGGTACAGATCAAGGACTTGCAGTGGGACGAGGCCAAGAAGGAGCGCGTCCACGTCGGTTACGAGGAGGCCAGCGTGTGGCACTGCTCGCTGAGTCTGCGCGCTGCAGAGGGCGCGCAGACGGAACAGCAGTGGGGCGACATCGCCAATGACTTCGTGGACTCCATGGGCTTCACCGAAACCAGCGGAAAGGCCCGCTGCCGGTGGGTTGCGGTCAACCACGGCACGAGTGAGAACGGCAACCACCACATTCACCTGCCCGTCTCCCTCGTCCGCGAAGACGGCACCAAAGCCTCCACCCACGGCGACTACTAGAAGGCGCAGGAATCGTGCCGAGAAAGCCACAGCCGTCCGGGACGAGCGGGAAATGCACCGCTCCTCTTTGGCTCGAAAAGTCCGCGCCAGCGCCAGCGCCTCGGCGACCGAAGGGGAATTCGTCCGGCGCGCCCGGGACACCGGCATGCTGGTTCGTCCTCGCTACGCGAAGCAGCGGCCCGGAACAGGCGCACCGTGTCCAGGACCGGCCCCGAGAACGGAACACCGCCGGCGGAGATGTGGGTGGAATACACCCGGAACGCGACCGCACTGGTCGAGCAACTGCGCACACTGCCGCGTGATGATCACGCCACCTGGGCGAAAGCAGCGAGGGAAGTATCCGGCGCATCCCTCACGTTTTGACGGTATCCGGCGAGTTTCGGCAGGGCTGCGCCGAGCGGTTCGGCGGTGATGCCCGTGACGTGGAGGAATCGCAGAAACGATGCCAACGCGCTCACCGTCTTCTTCGACCACCCGCTACTCGAACGTGCGGACAACGCTGCGATATATGCGCTGACCTCGGCTGCTGACAGCTCCTCGAGCCGATGATCCAACTTCCTGCAGAATCTTTCGGCGACATGCAGGGCGACCGGTATAGAGCTCTCGGCGAGGCCGCGCTCGGTGACCAGATAGCTGCGATACTGCTCCAAAATCTGCACGGCCCGATCAACGGATGATGGGATCGCAGGCACCACGTCGATCCCACGCAGATACGCAATCGGAACCGCAAAGTTCGTTACCGCGATGAACGTCGTTCGCCCCTCGGCCCGTCGAGCCGCGACCAACCGTTCCACGCAGGCGTCGAGATCGCAGGCGGCCAGGCGCTGCCCACGCAACCAATGATCCAGCGCTGCGAATCGCCGCAGCCTCCAGCGAACCGAGTCCGGAGCGTAGCCCCGGACTTCCAGACTCTGCCGAAACCCCTCAACATACAACGAAAGTGGACCAACAACGCCCACCGACTGCCGCTTCTTCATCTTGGCCTCCTCTGAACGAAAAACCCGTCAAGAGCAAGCATCAATCGGCGACATGATTATGCCGAACAGTTCAAGCCGCGGTAGCCCTCTGACCAGCACAAACATCCCGAAAGGGGCTCGTACTCGGCATAATCACGAGCACGGATAATCGCTGTTATTCCGAATTCGGAATAACAGCGAGGCGCTCTTCAAGACCCTGAAATACGGTCCGGAAGTCCCCGAACGCTTCGCCTCAGTCCACGACGCCGGAGTCTTTATCAGCGGTTTCGTGGACTGGTACAACCATCACCACCAACACTCCGGCAGCGGCTTCCACACCCCCGCGAACGTCCACTACGGCCACGCCGCCGGCGTCGCCAAAGAACGCTCGGCAACCCTCGCTGCAGCCCGGACGAAACACCCCGAACGCTTCACCACAACCACTGATCCCAAAATGCTCGCCCTCCCAGGACCGGCGTGGATCAACCAACCCAAGGAAACCACCGAACAGTCAGCCGCCTAACTCCCGCTGGTACCGTTCAGCTTGAAAAATTCGGACTGACGCCGACGTCGACGCTTGCAAATCCTCATTGTGGCGGCTGCCCAACTGCGCCACCATGAGCGTATGAACGCTGAAACACCGAAGGCGGCGGAACTGAACCTTCCCCAGGCCTTTCTCCTTCTGGCAACAAACGACAGTAGCGGCAAACCTGAAGTGCCGGTGTTCGCACTCAGGACCACTCTGGCAGGGGCAATATTGGCCGAACTGGACCTCATCGGTGCAATCGGGCTGGAGGGGAAGCGCGTCCGGGCTACCGGCACCGCCCCGCAAACGGACCTCCAGCACGAGTTGGAGCTCATCCGGGGCAAATCCCGGCCCCACACTCCCAAGGGGTGGGTCTCCATGCTGGAGGGCCGCGCCGCAGTGCAGCGTGTCTACGAGGGGATGGCGTCCCTGGGCATCGTGGAACGTGTCGGCGAAAAACATCTGGGCCGGTTCAGGGCCGTGCGATATCCGGAGAAGGACCACGCTCCGGAAGCTTCGATCCTGCAAAAAATCCAGGACACACTCAGCGGTGCCCCGTGGGAACCCGCGAAGCCTGAGGTCAAAGCGCCCGATGCCGCGCCTAAGTCCATGGCGACTGATGCTGCGACTACCGGTGCCGCGGCGTCTGATTCCACGGCGCCTGATACCGCGAAGCCTGCTGCCCAGGCACCCACTCCCGCGACGCCTGCTGCCAAGGCACCCGATGACAGAACCACCGCGCTGATGGCCCTGCTTCAGGCGGCCGGACTGTTCGGCAAGCTCTTCCCGGCAGCAGATAGGGTCCGGGCAGCGGAGCTGGCGAAGGACTATTGGCCTTCCCGTGCGGTGGAGGACGAACTTCGTTTGATCAGGCTGGCGGAGGAAGAAACCGCAACTTTGTGATGTTGCCGGGGAAGAAACTCAGGGGAGATAATCCGGGGCCGCTTCCAGGCTGAAGTAGTCCTCAAGGGTGGCGATTTTCTTGATCTGCATGTCCTCGGCGATGGCCCGTCCCACATAGCGCAGGTGCCAGGGCTCGTACGTGTACCCGGTCGTGGCCCCGGCCCCGGCCGGGTACCGGATGATGAATCCATACTCCCAGCCGTGCACAGCCGCCCATTGCCCCGCCGGCGTATTGGCGAAGCAGGCTTGCAGGGCGCAGGTTCCGCTGGCATTGCCGATGTCCATCGCCAGGCCGGTCTGGTGTTCGCTGTACCCGGGCCTGGCAGCGATGGTATCCGCCGTCGCCTGCCCGTATTGGCGCACGTAGCTGTCATAGAGGCTGGCCTGCTCGCTGTACGATCGGTAGCCGCTGATCGGCATGACGTTCACGCCGGCTGCCTTGGCGGCTTTGGCAAACTGTTTGTAGGCGTCCGCGGCCTGCGACCGCAACCGTTCCCCCTGGACCCTGACCAGCGACGCCGGCACGTACGCGGCCGGGTTCAGTTGCCGATGCTTGTTGACCACCACCTGCAGGCTGGAGGCGGAATTGATGTCGTAGCCCTCCGGGGCCGCTGCCATCACCGGCGGTGCGATCATGCCGAGCGAAAGCACCAGCCCCGCCACAGCACCTGTCACCCTGCTGATTCTTCTAATCACGATGACCTCCAGGAAGTGTTTCGGGACAGATGCTGGAACCTTACCGGTCAGTTGGGGACGGAGTCGAGGGGGCGTGCCACTCCCGGCGTCGTACCGGAGGAGTCATCTCCGGAGGCCGAGGGTGGCGATCAGGTCTTCGTGCAGTTCGAACCAGATGCGGTGGAAGGAGTCGCGGTCTGTGGCGGTGAGCCAGGCCGGCTCCGAGGCTGCATTTGTTACTGCTTGCCCGAGGCGTTCCGCGTAACCGCTGAACCGGGGTAATACCGCGGTCAGGCGGACCTCCAGATCGCTGAGGGACGACGCCGCCCGGGTGAAAGTTTGATGGGTTTGCTCGTCGATCCCATGGTTCGCCTGATTGTCGTCGGAGAGCCGGTGGAGTTGGAGTTTGCTGCAGGCGGCCACGACCTCCGTGTTCAGAGGCGCAAACCTCGCGTGCACGGCAGTGACCTCGGCATGCCCGCCCGCGCTGGTGAGCTCCGCCGCCAGGAGCCGTTCGTTTTCAGTCCTGCCGGCGACGGTAAGGGACCAGCCCCGGGTTGCCCCGAAGGAGGAGTGCACCGCCCACCCTTTCGCGCCGGCCTCAATCAGGAGACCTTCGACGTGGTGCGGATCCTGGCCGAAACGTTCCGCGACTGACTCTGTGTCAGCGAAGCCATGCAGCCGCAGGGCGTGGAGGGTGAGCAGCATCGATGGCTGCTGCGGGCTCATCACGGATCCGCTCCGTATCCGCGGGCCACGATCGCGGCGTGCGAAAGCATTCCACCCGTTTCCGTGATCACTGCAGCGGCCATCCCGAACAGGGGTGTCCAGGCGGGGTCAGTGGTGCGGCAGACCAGGATGTCGCCAGGCCTCACCGCGGGGAATTCGAGGCTGTGAACGGTCCGCGCAGTCCCGGAGGCGGTACCCGGGCTGGCGCCGATTCCGGTGAGCACGGCGCTGAAATGATCCATATTTTCTCTTCCGGTCTTGGCCGGGGAAGTGAAATCCACGTCAGCCCACCACGCCCGTCTCGGGCCTGCCGGACAGCCGGTCGAGCCGCTGTTGCGCGGCCTGCGCCGAGCGGAGGCCAAGGGTCTGGGCAATCTCCGCCCAGGTCAGCCCCTCGGCCCGTGCCAGGAACAGGAGCGCGCTTTCCAGACCATCCATCTCTGCCCGCGCGGCCGAAATCAGGGTGAGGCCGGACCGCACGTCCGCGCCGTCCACCGCCGCTCCGCGACCGGTCCCGTTGGCCCGCCACAGGACGTGCTGCAGCAGGTCGCTCGCGGAAGGGGGTTGCCGCTCACCCAGCCAGGGCCGGGGCGGCAGCTCGGAAGCGCCCCTGTCCAGCAATATCCGCGTCGCCTGGCTGTGGCGGAGCGCCTCCGCGGCGTCGCTGGACCCGCCACCGGATCCGTCGGTGTCGTTCATTCCGGCCTCCACTTCCCGACGGCGCTGCGCCCGCCTGCACCACCACCTTCTGGCATCAACATCATGTTGTCAACAAGCTGTTGATGCAGCCATGGGAAACCGGGGGAGAAGCTCTCGACGTAAGCGGACGACGGCGGGAAGTCCCGCCGTCGTCCGCTTACGTGCTTTCGGTCCTTAGTCAGCGCCCGCGGGCTACTGCCCGGCCACGGCACGGCTGACGGCTAGTTTCCGCCCAGGTGTTCCCTGAGCAGGGCCCGGTGTTCGATGACGGCCTGCCTGTGGAGCGCACAGCCGGCGTCGGTGAGCTCCAGGAAGAGTGAGCGCCGGTCATCTTCGCAGGAGTGACGGGAGATGAGTCCGGCTTTTTCGAGCCTGTCCACCACTTTGGACATGGCGCTCTGGGTCATGGGCGTGCGCTCACCCAGCTGCTTCATCCGGCAAACGGCGTCGGCGCTTTCGGCCACGAGATCCAGGATTTCAAACTCAGTCAGGCCGATGCTGAACTTCGGCTTGCTCCGGTCCGCCGGACCCGTGCGCAGTGGATGCTGCTTATGGTCCTGTGCACCGTTTTGGCGCTCGACGCGCTGGACGTCTCCATGGTGGGCGTGGCGCTGCCCTCGATCGGCACCGAACTGAACCTGGGGACCGAATCCCTCCAGTGGATTGTGCCCGCCTATGTGCTCGGCTACGGAAGTCTCCTTCTGCTGGGCGGCCGGATGGCGGACCTCCTCGGCCGGCGGCGCATCTTCCTCATCGCCCTCAGCGTCTTCGCCGCCGCGTCCCTGCCCGGCGGCCTGGTGGATGACCCTGCCCTGCTGATCGCCACCCGGTTCGTCAAAGGGCTTGCGGCGGCTTTCACCGCTCCCGCCGGTTTCTCCATCATCACCGCCAACTTCGCGGAAGGGCGGGAACGAAACCGCGCCGTAGACATCTTCACCACCTTCGGTGCGAGCGGCTTCTCACTCGGCCTCCTCGTCGGAGGCCTCATGACTGCCATGAGCTGGCGGTGGATGTTCCTGGTCTCGGTACCGGTGGCGGTCGCCGTCGTGATTCTTGGCCTGAAGTAAGCCCCAGGTGGGGGCCGCCCTGGTTCTCGCCGTCACCACGGCGATGGTCAGCGGCCACGGCAACGCGTCCGACGGCGGCGCCCGCCTGGATGCTGCGGCAATGCTGGAACAGTACCGCCCGGGCCTGATCCTGAGCGTTGCCGTGGCAATTGCAGGCCTCCTCATCGCAGCGACGCCGTCCCTGCGCCGGAAGCCAAAGGTAACGGCTCACTAAGGCGATTTACTGGCCGGGGCCAGCATCAGCCGGCTCCCGGAACAGCCGCCGGGGGGAACGAACGCGGACGTATCCGGAAGCACACTTCCGCCACGCCGTCGTCGGCTTTTGACAATCCCGTCCCCGTGCGCATCAATTGGCACTACTGGTCTGTATCATGCATGCCGGGTGGCCGTCTGGTCACGGGCGCGCCGGCTCTTCACGTCGCAGCAAGAGGCAGGCCCGTCGTGAGGCGGCGTCGGAACGGCACGAGGCCCTCGGGCAGCCGGCCTACCGGGGGATAGGACCGACCAGATGCTAGGAAACCTGCAAAAACACGCCCCGGGGACGGGCAGCCAGCAGGCGGAACAACCAAGTCCACACGACCAGGGAGATTCCGAAAACGCCGGTCCCGGTGTGCGCGGGAGCGGAGCCGCCATGCCTGCGGCCGGGGCCCCGCAGGAGCCGAAAAAGGTGCCGCCGCTCCTGCGCGCGGATGCGGGAAGTGGGCGCCGGAGCCTTGTGTGGGCCCTGGTCGCGGCGGTCCTGATTCTCGGAGGTACGTGCGGTGCCGCCTTCGCGGCCGTCACGGAGGCCCATAACAATGCGCAGAAATCCCGCACGGCATTCGAGAGTTCCTCGGATGAGATTGCCTCGACCCTGCAGTTGGCGGTCCAGCACGAGGACGACTTGTCGCTCAGCGGCGCGGCCTATCTGGCCGGGAACCCGGACGGCTCCAACGCCCAATTCCTTCAGTGGTCCGATTCGATCCGGGCACTGGAACGCTACCCCGAGCTGCACGACTACGGAAACGCCGTCTTTGTCCCGGCCGAGGCCCTGGCCGCGTTCGCGGAGCAGGCGCAGGCAGACCCGTGGGCGTCGCTGACCTCCACGGGAAAATTCCAGGTTGATCCTCCGGGCGACCGCGCGTACTACTGCCTCGGGACGGTAGGCCGGGTGCGGAGTGCCCAGACAGGGGCCCCCGTCGGTCAGGACTTTTGTGCGGGCGGGCGTGGGCCGGCGCTTTTGGAGGCCAGGGACACCGGCGGAAGCTCGTACGCTCCATTCACCGTCGGAGCCGATCCGGCACTCGGCGTGGCGACCCCGTACTATCGCGGCGGCTTCGTCCCGCCGACGCTCGAGGGGCGCCGGGCCGCGTTCCTGGGGTGGTTCAGTATGACAACCGTGCCGAAGCTGATCCTGGACCGGGCACTGCAGGGCCATCCGGATACTGCCGTCACCTTCCAGTACGGGACCGGGCCCTCGGCCGTGCTCTTCTCCAGCGGCACCGCGCCACAGGGTTCCCAGTCGGCGAGGATCGACCTAAAGAACGGATGGACGGTGCTGACCACCGGCCCCGTCCTCGGCGGCGGGGTAGCAGCGGACGGGAATGCCCTTGCGCTGTTGCTCGGCGGCATCCTGCTGAGCCTCATGCTCGGTGTGCTGGTGTTGGTGTTGGGGACAAGCCGCGCCCGGGCCCTGCGTCTGGTGCAGGAACGGACGGCTGAGCTCCGCGGCGCCCAGGCACAGTTGGTTGATTCCGCCCGCCAGGCTGGCATGGCTGAGATCGCCACGAACGTTTTGCACAACGTCGGGAACGTGCTCAACAGCGTCAACGTTTCCGCCAACCTGGCGGTCCAGAAGGTCAAGGGATCCAAATCCGTCGGGCTTGGCAGGGCAGTCGCCCTGATGCGGGAACATCCCGATGACCTGGCCGATTTCCTCACGACCGACGCCCGCGGCAAGGCGCTCCCACATTATCTGGAGGAGCTCGCGAAGACGCTGGCGATCGAACAGGCAAGCGTCGCGGAGGAGCTGCTGCGCCTGACAGACGGCGTTGACCACATCAAAAAAATCGTCAGCGCCCAACAGTCGCTGGCTGGCCTGTCCGGCGTGGCTGAGCCGGTGAACGTTGGGGAACTGGTGGAGGACGCGTTGCGCATGGCCGGGGTCCTGGGCAACGACACAGTCGTAGTCGCCAGGGATTTCCCCGCAGATTCGATGCTGTGGCTGGACCGTCACAGAATCCTGCTCGTCCTGCTCAACATCATCGGCAACGCGATGCACGCGATGAAACGGAATGCGGAACGGCCCCGCCAGCTCAGCATCAGGGCCGAGGTTGCGGACGGGAAGGCGGTCCGGATCATGGTGTCCGACACCGGTGAAGGGATCCCGGCGGAGAACCTGACCCGGATCTTCGCGCACGGGTTCACCACCCATGTTGATGGACACGGTTTCGGATTGCATAGTTCCGCGCTGGCGGCGCAGGAAATGGGCGGCACCTTGGACGTCCACAGCGACGGACCCGGTGCGGGCGCCACCTTCACCCTGGAAGTGCCCCTTGAGAACGGACCGGTGACGGCATGAGCACACCTGTGAATCGCCGCATCCTGCTGATTGACGACACCTCCTCCATCCACGAGGACTTCCGGAGGATACTGTCCGGCGCCGGGGCCGGAACGGAAATGGACGCCGCCGAGGCGGCCCTCTTCGGCGAGGTGAGCAAGCCTGCCGCGGACAGCTTTGACCTCGACTCCGCCTATCAAGGGCGTGAAGGCCTGGGCAAGGTCCGAGAGGCGATGGCGGCCGAGAATCCGTATGCCTTGGCCTTTGTCGACATGCGCATGCCCCCGGGATGGGACGGGGTAGAGACAATTCAGGAAATCTGGCGGGCCGATCCCCGGCTGCAGATCGTGATCTGCACCGCCCACTCCGACTACTCCTGGGACGAGGTCCTCGGCCAGCTCGGCGTAGAGGATCGGCTGCTCATCCTCAAGAAACCCTTTGACAACATCGAGGTCGCGCAGCTGGCAGTTGCACTGACCACCAAGTGGGAAATGACACGGCGGGCGGAGGAGAAGGTGAGCCGGCTGGAAGCGGCCGTCCAGGAACGAACCAACGCGCTGGAGGCGGCCAACCGGGAGCTGGAGGCACTCGTACGCGAAGTCACCCAGCTCGCCACCCACGACGCCCTGACCGGGCTGCCGAACCGGCTGCTGTTCGCCGAACGGGCCGCCCAGGCGCTGGCCACCGCCCGCCGGGACGGCAGCCAGCCGGCCGTGATGATGCTGGACCTGGACAGGTTCAAGGAAGTGAACGACACCCTCGGCCACCAATTCGGGGACATTTTGCTGCGCCAAGTCGCCCTGCGGCTATCGGATGTACTGCGGCCCGGCGACACGGTGGCACGGTTCGGAGGTGACGAGTTCGCCCTGTTGCTCAGCGATGGGGGACCGAGAGCCGGCGAAAGTGTCGCCATCCGCATCAGCCGGGCGCTCGAGGCGTCGTTCACCCTCGGGGAGGCGACCGTCGGCATCGAGGCGAGCATCGGCATTGCGGCCGCAACCCAGGATCATGAGGACCCGACGTTGGAGGAGCTGCTCCGCCAAGCTGACATCGCCATGTACAAGGCGAAGGCGGACCGGTCCGGCTACGCGCATTTCTCCGCCTGCACTGACGACAGCACGTCGGATCACCTGACACTGATCGGCGAGCTGCGCCAAGCACTCGACTGCGAGGAACTGGTGGTGTTCTACCAGCCCAAACTCGCGGTGGACAGCGGCGAACTGCTGGGGCTGGAGGCACTTGTGCGCTGGCAGCATCCCGTCCGAGGGCTGCTCCTCGCCGGCGACTTCATCCATGTGGCCGAAGGGAGCACGCTCATCCACAGGCTCACAGACTTTGTTATGGCCCGTGCGCTCCGTTGCTGCCGAACCTGGCTCGATCAGGGGGTGCGGCTGCCTGTGGCAGTCAATGTCAGCGCCCGCAGCCTGTTCGACACAGGCTTCCCCGAGGTGGTTTCCGGGCACCTCGTCGAGGCGGACGTCGCAGCCGGGCTACTCACGATCGAGCTGACCGAGGGAGCGGTCATGGCCTATCCGGAAACTGCCTTGGACATTTTGCGGAGGCTGCGAGACATGGGGGTCCGCCTGGCCGTTGATTTCGGCACCGGCTACTCCTCGATGACCTACCTGAAGAACCTTCCCGTCCATGAGTTGAAGATAGACAGGTCGTTCATCAAGCATCTGACCCGCGACCATGACGATGCGGCGATCGTCAGAAGCGCCGTGGACCTGGGCCACGACCTTGGCCTGACCGTCGTGGCCGAAGGTGTCGAGGACGAGGGCACCATGGGGGCCTTGAAATCCCTGGGCATAGATGCCGCACAAGGCTTCCACCTGGGCAGGCCCATGCCGGAGGAGGATCTCTGGCAGTGGTTCTGGGAACGTGCCGGTGCTCCAGGTCAGGCGGCAGACGGGTCCTCAGCCACCACCGCTGGGCCCTTGCCGATAGCCGGTCTTATCAGCCTGCAGACCCCAGGTTGATGCCGACAGTTTCCTCGGCATAGAAGCTCAGGGCGTATTTGTGCAGTATTTTGTCGTAGGTGCCATCCGCGACGACGGACCGGAGGGCGAGCAGGAGGGCATCGCGGAGTTCTGAATCCTTCTTCAGGACGCCGATCCCGGTGTGCGCCGGCGCGTAGCCGGCATGGTTGCGGGCGTCCTCCACGACGTCGAACATCGTGCCGTTCCCGGCGGTCTGGGCCGCGTAGGCTGCGACCGGCGAATCGACGATCTCGGCGACGGCCCGGCCGGAATGGACCGCGCTTTGCACGTCCGTTTCGAGCGGCAGCTCGGCGATAATCATCGGCGCGGCTCCCCCCTCAAGGCATTTCGCGTCAAAACCGTGCAGGATACCGGCCTGCACAGTGCCTGTTTGGACTGCCACATCTTTACCGCAGAGATCCAGCACGTTGGTGATTTTCTGCGGGTTTCCGCTTGCGACGAGGATGGAAAACCCTGCATGGAGGTAGTCGACGAAGTCGAGTGTCTCGCGCCGAACCGGGGTTTCGCTCATGCCGGACATGATGACGTCATGTTCCCCGGACTGCAGGGATTCGATGATGCTGTCGAACGCCTGGGTCCGGAATTCCATTTGGACGCCAAGTTTGAGCCCGATAGCCTGCGCGAGGTCGTAGTCAAAGCCCGTCAGCTTGTTGTCAGAGTCCAGCATCTCCATCGGAGCGAAGGGTATGTCCGAGGCGACATTGATGACCCCGGCGGCCTTGTATCTGGCTGGGAGCGCCGCGGCGGCTGCCCCGTCGACGCCGCCGCTGGGCGACGCCACAGACTCTGCGGAATTTGCAGCGTCTGAACAGGCCGACAGGGCCACAACCAACGCGAGCCCGATCGATCCCACGAAGAGCCAGCCCGCACCGCCGTCATTTTTCGTTTTCATTGGAACTTTCCCCGAGTCTCGTGTGGCGTGGGTAACATCCTCCTATAAAAAACTGCCAGACACGCTTCCTGTGTCCGTTGTGACGGGCTAAAGTGCCCCGGCGTGACGGTGGAAGTGGGCCCCCGCAGCATCAATCGGGTGCGTGATGCGAGGCGAAGTCGACGCGTTGCACCGTTCCGGCGACTGACGTATTGCGCCCGTCTACACTGGGACCGCACCGGAGGATGTGGACCTGGCCAACAGCCAGAAGTCCATGTGCCTCCCCGGGAAACCTGTTTGGAATTAGGGGACTGAAATCATATGACCGAATATCGGCTGGCAATTCTGGATGACTATCAGCAAATTTCGGGCGACTATGCAGACTGGAATTGCAGGGGTCCGGAAAGTCGGTAAGGATGAACTCTTCCGGGAGTCCGAACACTCTCCTGACACCGCACCTGGGCTAAGTCACTCACGAGAGCTACGCGCAGTTCTACGGCGGAGCCCTCGAGGACGTCAAGGCATGGCTGGCCGGCGCCCCGGTCCGCCGATTGACGCCCTAGTCACCGTTCCGTTTCGAAACCAGGGAAGACGGGCGGAACGATGCGCAGGCCCCGGACTAATCCGGCGAACGGTGCAGTTATGCAGTCGGAGCCGAAACGGGTTTCGCGAGCAACGCGTTTTGGACGCCGATGGGAATGGGATGACGTGACAACAACGCCTGCGGAAGGAGTCGGCTTCCGTTCCAAACGCGGACCGGTCCTCATTGCCTTGATGCTCTCCACGGGGCTGGTGGCGATCGATGCCACGGTTGTGGCGACAGCGGTGCCTTCAATCGTGGCGGATATTGGCGGGTTCACATCGTTTCCGTGGCTTTTCTCCGCCTACCTCCTGGCGCAGGCTGTGTCAGTTCCTGTCTACGCGAAGCTCTCAGACGTCATCGGCCGCAAGCCCATCATGCTCGCCGGAATCGGGCTGTTCCTGCTCGGCTCGATCCTGTGCGGAGTCGCCTGGAGCATGCCGGTCCTCATCGCCTTTCGCGTGGTGCAGGGCCTTGGCGCCGGAGCAGTCCAGCCGATGGCCATCACCATCGCCGGCGATATCTACACGCTGACAGAGCGGGCAAAAGTTCAGGGCTACCTTGCGAGCGTGTGGGCGGTCTCCTCAGTGGTTGGCCCGACGCTCGGGGGAGTTTTTGCCGCACTCGGCATCTGGCGTGGCATCTTCCTCGTAAACATCCCGTTGTGTCTGGTGGCCGGGTGGATGCTGCTCCGGTCGTTCCACGAGAATATCGAGCGGGCGAAGCACCGGGTCGACTATCTGGGTGCGGCGCTGCTCACGATCTCGCTCACCCTGCTCATCCTCGGGGCCCTCGAAGGCGGCCAGGCCTGGGCATGGAACTCCGCCATCAGCTACGCAGTGTTCGCAGGCGGTGCCGTCTTGTTCGCCGCGTTCATCCTTGTCGAGCGGAGGGCAACGGAGCCGGTCCTGCCGCCGTGGGTTGCGTCTCGGCGGCTGCTCGCGACGACGGCGATGGTGTCGTTCGGCGTCGGAGCGGTCATGCTAGGCCTCACTTCTTACGTTCCCACGTTCCTCGTAGGAGCGCTCTCCACCTCTCCCATCCTGGCCGGGCTCGCCCTGGCTGCGCTCACGATCGGTTGGCCCATCAGTGCGTCCCAATCGGGCCGCCTGTATCTTCGAATCGGGTTCCGGAGGACCGCCCTGATCGGCATTGCAGTCACGGTCATCGGCACAGCAGTACTTGCCCTCACCGCTTCCGCCCCCAGCATTGGGTTGGTAGCGGCCAGTTGCTTCATCGTCGGACTCGGGCTCGGGCTCGTCGCGACCCCAACCCTTATTGCCGCCCAGTCGAGCGTCGAATGGAACGAGCGCGGTGTGGTCACTGGCACCAACCTTTTCGCGCGATCGATCGGCAGCGCCATCGGCGTCGCCGTTTTCGGGGCGATAGCGAACGCGGTCTATTCCGGAACTCCGAACGGCGGCACGGATCCCCATACGATCGTGTCAGCCTCCGCCGCCGTGTTCCTGGCCGTAATGATCGGTGCCGTACTCACCGTCGTCGCCGTTATCGGGATGCCCGCCACAAGAAACGTCCAACACGTACGCGCCGCCGCGCGAGGGTAATCCGGAAGGGGTGCCAAGAAGCCCCGGGGGCGAGGCCAAATCCTGGCTTTTTTGGTCGGAACTCATCCCGCTGCTGGCAGACCAACGCCAGGTGATTGCCGTCGAGGAGGAGGGCCACGGCCGCACCCAGCCCACCAGCCGGCCACTCACCGCCGAGAACTCCGCCGGCGACGTCCTCGCTGTTTTGGACCAACTCAACGTGGAAACCGTGGACGTGCTGGGATTCAGTGCCGGCGGCCACACCGCCATCGCGCTGGGACTCGGGAGTCCCGCCGTCGTCCGCCGGCTCATCGCCGCCTCCACCTTTGCGAGCCGCGGCGCCGTGCCGGCCGAGTTCTGGGACGGAATGGCGAAGGCCACCCTCGATGACATGCCGGACACCTACAAGGACGCCGACCGCCGCCTCAACCCCGAACCCGGCCACCTGGGGCGGCTCTTCGAGCTGGACCGCCGGCGGATCCTGGACTTCCCCCGGATGGCCCGACGAAGAGCTCGGCACCATCACGGCCGCCACGCTGGTGGTGAGCGCCGACCGCGACGTTGTCGCCGCCGAGTATGCCGCGCGGATGGCAGGCGCCGTCCCGGGCGCCCGACTGCTGGTGGTCCCCGGCGGCCATGGTGACTACCTCGGCGAGCAGGCAGCCAGCGGCGGGTAGCTGACGACGGCGGGACCTCCCGCCGTCGTCCTTTGAGCACGCCTGATCAGCGAGGCGCCGCGGCAGGCTAGGGCAACCGCGACGGGCGCAACAGGGTCGCGTCGCCTGCGCGTCCGGGGTCGAGCGGCACGGGGCTGATCAGCACTGCCGGTCCGCGGTGCAGGATGCCGTCGGAAAGCACCTGGCAGCGCACGCCGCCCCGCCCGCGCATGGCTTTGTGGGCACCCGGGGCGAGCATCTCATCCATCCAGACGCAAGGATGGGCAGGCCGCCCGGCCTTGAGCCGCACGAGGTCACCGCGCGATTCCAGTGCGAAATTTTGCCCGAGCAGCGGCGCCAGGTGGGCTCCCCTGAGGACCACGTTGCGGCGCGTCAGGAGCGGGTCGAGGGGTACCGTGCCCAGTTCCGCGGCGATCTCCTCGAGAGCCTCGATCGCGAACACTGTCACTGCGGCATCCATGTGCGCTGCCTTGCCGAAGAACCGATCACCGACGATGCCCTTGCCGGCCACCAGCTCCACGTGCTCGGCATCGGTGGTAGGGACATCGGCCGCGCCTTCCCGGGCTCGCCCGAAGTAGGCGTGCGCCGGCGACACGAGCAGGTGCAGGACCTCCACGTCATACCTGTAGCTAGCCGTCATCCTCCAAAACTATCGTCCCGCGGTACTACCGCCTTATGAGACCCGCTGTTGCATCCCGCCAAAGCAGCAGGTAAAGTGTGAGCCGTGTCACCCATTTAGTGGCACGGCTTATGATCTGCGGCGGGAGAGTCCTGCCGGTACGTTCAGCAGGCGCCGTAGGAGCAAATCCTCCCCAGGAATCTCTCAGGCCCACGTACCGCCGCGGCAAGGCAACTCTGGAAAGCAGTCCGGGAAACCGGGCTCACCGACGGTGCAAGTGGCGCCCTGCTAACAGCAGGCAAAGCGGAAACTCTCAGGTCCAATACAGAGCGGGGAGGAACCCGAATCATCGTGACGCTTTGGCGCCACCTGAATTATGGAGTTCCTCAATGACGGTTCAATCGTCCCCGTCCACGTTCGCAGACCGCCACATCGGCGCGCGCCGCCAAACAGACATCGACACCATGCTCAAGGCCGTCGGCTACGACAGCCTTGACGGCCTCGTCGACAATGCGGTTCCCGATTCCATCCGCCAGGAAAAGCCGCTCAGCCTGGACAGCGGACTCAGCGAAGTCGAGGTACTGGCCGAGCTGCGCATGCTGGCCGCGAAGAACAAGACCGCGGTCCAGATGATCGGCCAGGGCTACTACGACACCATCACCCCGGCCGTCATCCGCCGGAACATCCTCGAAGCCCCCGCCTGGTACACCGCCTACACGCCCTACCAGCCGGAAATCTCACAGGGCCGGCTCGAGGCGCTGCTGAACTTTCAGACCATGGTCCAGGAACTCACAGCGCTCCCGGTAGCCAACGCGTCGCTCCTCGACGAGGCCACCGCCGTCGCCGAGGCCGTGCTCCTGATGCGCCGCGCCAACAAGAACAAGCCGGCCCAGCACGGCAAGACCGTCCTGGACGCCGACTGCCTGCCGCAGACAATCGCCATCGTGTTGGGCCGCGCCGAGGCCCTCGGCTTCGAGGTGGAGGTCGCGGACCTCTCCAAGGGACTGCCCGACGGCGACATCAGCGGTGTCGTGCTGCAGCAGCCGGGCGTTTCCGGCCGGGTGTGGGACCAGTCCGGCGTGATCGCAGAGGCCAAGGACCGGGGCGCACTGGTCACAGTGGCAGCCGACCTCCTGGCGCTCACCCTGATCACCCCTCCGGGCGAGCAGGGCGCGGACATCGCCGTCGGCTCGGCCCAGCGCTTCGGTGTCCCGCTGTTCTTCGGCGGCCCGCACGCCGCGTACATGGCGGTCCGGAGCGGCATGGAACGCACGCTCCCCGGCCGCATTGTCGGCGTCTCCAAGGACAACGCCGGCGTCCCCGCCTACCGCCTGGCCCTCCAGACCCGCGAGCAGCACATCCGCCGCGAGAAGGCCACGTCCAACATCTGCACCGCGCAGGCACTGCTGGCCATCGTCTCCTCGTTCTACGCCGTCTACCACGGCCCCGACGGACTGAAGGCTATCGCCGAGACCGTCCACAACAACGCCCGCACCCTCGCCACCACGCTGAAGATCGCGGGCCGGGAACTGGTGAGCGACTCCTTCTTCGACACCGTTACGGTCCGTGTGCCCGGCAAAGCCCACAAGGTCATCACCGCCGCCGAAGCCCGGGGCATCAACCTGCGCCTCATCGATACGGACACAGTTGGCGTGTCAGTCGATGAGACGACGACGGCGGAGGTCATCTCCGCGGTCGTCGTCGCCTTCGGTGCCGGTCCAGTTGTGGAGGCCAAGGGTTTCGAGCTGCCCGAGAGGGTGCTGCGCACCTCCGAATTCCTGCAGCACCCGGTCTTCAATACCCACCGCTCCGAGACCCAGCTGCTGCGCTACATCCGCAAGCTCTCGGACCGGGACCTCGCGCTGGACCGGACCATGATCCCGCTGGGCTCCTGCACCATGAAGCTGAACGCCACCGCAGAAATGGAAGCGATCTCCTGGCCGGAGTTCGCCTCCATCCACCCCTTCGCCCCGGACTCCCAGACCGAGGGCTGGCGCGAACTCATCAGCGGCCTCGAAGCTGACCTCGCTGAGATCACGGGCTACGACCAGGTCTCCATCCAGCCCAACGCCGGATCGCAGGGTGAGCTCGCCGGCCTCCTGGCCATCCGCGGCTACCATCACTCCCGCGGGGACGCCCAGCGCAACGTCTGCCTGATCCCGGCCTCCGCCCACGGCACCAACGCCGCCTCCGCCGTGCTGGCCGGCATGAAGGTCGTCGTCGTGGCCACGGCCTCCGACGGCACGATCGACCACGGGGACCTCGCCGCCAAGATCGAGGCCCACAAGGACGCACTGTCCTGCATCATGATCACCTACCCGTCCACGCACGGCGTGTACGACGCCGACGTCCGCGAGGTCTGCGACGCGATCCACGAGGCCGGCGGCCAGGTCTACATCGACGGCGCCAACCTCAACGCCCTCGTCGGGCTCGCCCAGCCCGGCCGGTTCGGCGGCGACGTCTCGCACCTGAACCTGCACAAGACCTTCTGCATCCCGCACGGCGGCGGCGGCCCCGGCGTCGGCCCGGTCGCGGCCAAGGCCCACCTGGCACCGTTCATGCCAGGTGACGCGAACAAGGCGGACTCGGACGCTATCGAACCAGGAACTGGTGCTCCCATCTCCGCTTCGCGCTACGGTTCCGCCGGCGTGCTGCCGATCTCGTGGGCCTACGTGAAGCTCATGGGAGGCACCGGCCTGACCGAGGCCACCAAGTCAGCGCTGCTGGCTGCGAACTATGTCGCTTCGCGTTTGGATGAGCACTTCCCGGTCCTCTACACCGGCGAGGGCGGACTCGTGGCGCACGAGTGCATCCTGGATTTGCGTGAACTCACGGCCAGGACCGGCGTGACCGCCGAGGACGTGGCCAAGCGCTTGATCGACTTCGGCTTCCACGCCCCCACGCTGTCATTCCCGGTGGCCGGCACCCTGATGGTGGAGCCCACTGAGTCCGAAGACCTCGCGGAGATTGACCGTTTCATAGAGGCGATGATCTCCATCCGCGCCGAAATCGACCAGGTGGCCAACGGCGATTTCACCGTGGAGAACTCCCCGCTGCGCAACGCACCCCACACGGCTGCCGCCGTCGTATCCTCCGGCTGGGACCGGGCGTACCCGCGTGAGCAGGCCGCGTTCCCGGTTCACACGCTCCGGCAGGACAAGTACTTCCCGCCCGTCGGCCGGATCGACGGCGCGGCAGGGGACCGGAACCTGGTCTGCTCCTGCCCGCCCCTCTCCGAGTTTGAGAACTAAGGATTTCTGATGACTGAGAACTACACCGCTCTCTACGAAGAGCACAAGAAGGCCGGCGCCTCCTTCACCGACTTCGGCGGCTGGCAGATGCCCCTGAAGTACAACTCCGAACTGGCCGAGCACCACGCCGTCCGCAAGTCCGCCGGGCTGTTCGACCTCTCCCACATGGGCGAAGTCTGGGTCACCGGCCCCGACGCCGCAGCGTTCCTGGACTACGCGCTGGCCGGCAAACTGTCGGCCGTGGCCGTAGGCAAAGCGAAGTACTCGCTAATCTGCCAGGAAGACGGCGGCATCATCGACGACCTGATCTCCTACCGCCGGCCGGCGGGGGCCGACGGCACTGACAAGTACTTGGTGGTCCCGAACGCCGGCAACGCTGCGGTGGTCGCCGCAGCACTGGCCGTACGGGCCGGGTCCGGCAAAGAGGGTGGCTTCGACGTGTCGGTGAACGACGTTTCCGCCGAGACGTCGCTGATCGCCGTCCAGGGGCCGAACGCAGAGGCCATCCTGCTGACGCTGGTCCCGGCGGAGCAGCACGCGCTGGTCACCGAACTGAAGTACTACGCTGCAGTTGAGGTAGGTATCACCGTCAACGGCACTGTCCAGGAGCTGCTGCTGGCCCGCACCGGGTACACCGGCGAGGACGGCTTCGAGATCTACATTCCCAACGAGGACGCAGCCGGTCTGTGGGAGGCACTGCTGGAAACCGGTGCCGGCCGCGGCCTCATCCCCGCCGGCCTGGCTTGCCGTGACTCGTTGCGCCTGGAAGCCGGGATGCCGCTGTACGGCAACGAACTCTCCCGCGAAGGGAACCCCTACGCAGCCGGCTTGGGCCCTGTTGTCTCGCTGGCCAAGGAGTCGGACTTCATCGGCAAGGCAGCCCTGAGCGAGCTGAAGGCGGCGGGCGCCGGTGCCAGCACGGGCCGGAAGCTGGTGGGCCTCAAAGGCCTGGGCCGCCGCGCCGGCCGCAGCCACTACCCGGTGCTCAAGGACGGCAACGTTGTGGGTGAAGTGACCTCGGGCCAGCCGAGCCCCACCTTGGGATACCCCATCGCCATGGCCTATGTCGACGTCGAACAGGCAACTCCGGGCACTGCCCTGGACATCGACCTGCGCGGCAAGGCCGAGCCGTTCGAAGTCGTGGCACTGCCGTTCTACAAGCGTCAAAAGTAGCCCGGCGCTACCGGCGCTACCGGCGCTGCCGGGGCCCGTCCGGGCCGGTCAGCTGGCCCCTCCTACCACCACAGATTTCTAAAAACGCAAAGGAAAAAAGCATGAGCAAGGTTGTTGCTGAACTGAAGTACTCCGCAGAGCACGAGTGGGTTGCTGCTGACGGATCCGGCGCTGTCGGGATCGGCATCTCTGCTGTCGCCGCCGATGCCTTGGGCGACATTGTCTATGTGGACCTGCCCGAGGTCGGCTCCGCGGTGACCGCGGGGGAGACGTGCGGTGAGGTCGAGTCCACCAAGTCCGTTTCGGACCTGTATGCCCCGGTGACCGGCGAGGTCGTGGAAATCAATGATGCCGTTGTTTCGGATCCGGCGCTGATCAATAGCGACCCGTACGGTGCCGGCTGGCTGTTCAAGGTCGCCGTGACCGAAGAAGGGCCGCTGATGTCCGGCGAAGAGTACGCAGCAGCCAACGGCGGCGAGCTGTGAGCGCCGCCGCCGGCACAGGGACACTCGTTTTTGAGCAGGTAGTCTCGCCGTCCCTGGACGCCGAGCTGTCCGAGGTGGACCCGGAGATCGCCGCGAAGATCGACGACGAGCTGACCCGCCAGCGGGACGGTCTGGAGATGATCGCCTCGGAGAACCACACGGCCAGGGCCGTGATGCAGGCGCAGGGTTCGGTGCTGACGAACAAGTACGCCGAAGGTTACCCGGGCAAGCGCTACTACGGCGGCTGCGAGCACGTGGACGTGGTCGAACAGCTCGCGATCGACCGGGTCAAGGCCCTGTTCGGTGCCGGGTTCGCCAACGTCCAGCCGCACTCCGGGGCCCAGGCCAACGCCTCGGTCATGCACGCCCTGATCCGTCCGGGGGACACCATCATGGGCCTGAACCTGGCGCACGGCGGGCACCTGACGCACGGGATGAAGATCAACTTCTCCGGCCGGCTGTACAACGTGATCCCGTACCAGGTCCGCGAGGAGGACCACCGGATCGACATGGCCGAGGTGGAGCGCCTGGCCCTGGAGCACAAGCCGCAGCTCATCGTCGCCGGCTGGTCCGCGTACGCGCGGCAGTTGGACTTCGCCGAGTTCCGCCGGATCGCCGATTCCGTGGGCGCCTACCTGATGGTGGACATGGCGCACTTCGCCGGGCTGGTCGCGGCCGGGCTGCACCCCTCACCGGTGCCGCACGCCCACGTCACCACCTCCACGACGCACAAGACCCTCGCCGGTCCGCGCGGCGGCATCATCCTGACCAACGACGCCGGCATCGCCAAGAAGATCAACTCGGCCGTGTTCCCCGGCCAGCAGGGCGGCCCGCTGGAGCACGTGATCGCCGGCAAGGCCGTGGCGTTCAAGATCGCCGCCTCCCCGGAGTTCAGGGAACGCCAGGAACGTGTCCTGGCCGGCGCCAGGATCCTGGCCGAGCGCCTGGTCCAGCCGGACGTGACCGCGAAGGGGATCAACGTGATCTCCGGCGGCACCGACGTGCACCTGGTCCTGGTGGACCTGCGCGACTGCGAGCTCAACGGGCAGGAAGCCGAGGACCGCCTCGCGGACATCGACATCACCGTCAACCGCAACGCCGTCCCGTTCGATCCGCGCCCGCCGATGGTCACCTCCGGGCTTCGAATCGGCACCCCGGCGCTGGCCACCCGCGGCTTCGGCGAAGCGGCCTTCGCCGAGGTGGCGGACATCATCGCCGAGGCATTGACCGCCGACGCCGGCGCGGACCTGTCCGGCCTGCGCACCAGGGTGGAGGCCCTCGCCGCCGCCCACCCGCTCTACCCCTCGGTTGCGAACCTCGCCTAGGGCTCAACGGGCGCATCATCGCACCGGTCCCGGGTCATTGGGGGGCCGGGACCGGTGCGATGAGCCCCGCCTCTAGTCATTGACCATCATTCTCTTTCTCCGCGGAAGGTACGCATCATGGCAGTTGGAGTCTTTGACCTTTTTTCCATCGGAATCGGACCCTCGAGCTCGCACACCGTGGGCCCCATGCGGGCCGCCGCCGTCTTCGCCGAAGAACTCAAGTCCCTCGGCAAGCTGGCAGAGGTGGCGTCGGTGCGGGTGGACCTTTACGGCTCCCTCGCTGCCACGGGCCACGGCCACGGCACCATGACCGCCATCCTGCTCGGGCTCGAGGGCTTCCACCCCGAACTGATCCTCCCCGAGGAAGT
>NZ_JBEPOZ010000023.1:0-79624 GCF_040547005.1 Arthrobacter sp. UYCu712 | reverse complement strand
AATCGTGACCTGGATCGAGAAAACCTACCACCGGAAACGCCGCCAGCGCCGCCTCGGACGGCTAACGCCCATCGAGTTTGAGATAATCAATACCGGCCTCAAAGCCGCCTAACAACACTAAACCCCGAGAGTCAACGAAATCCGGGGCAGTCCCGTATCTCGCAGCCAGGGTAACTGCGTAACGTCACCCCTCGATAAAATCGGGGGAACCAGTAACTTGCCCTTTTGTTTATGGTCAGAAATTCGGCTGTTCCCCGATTGAGATTTTCTCTTTGCTCGGCTGCCACGTCCGCTCAAACTGATACTCCTAAGCCGTGAATGGTTTCCCTCTTGAACATCATAGGGTTTGGTGAAACCCAGTGGTGGTCGCAACGCAAGTGGCAACGAAATCTAGGCTGTCGTAGTCCTACGGAAGGCCAAAGCTTGGTGGTGACCACCACTGGCTGGAGCACATCCCCGACCACGAGTACAACGGCACCCGGCGCCCTGCCCCCCGCTCGCGGTCCATCGAGATCCATCAAGGCATCCAGCACTGCAATCAGACAACGGGGGCCAACCATGCACCCACCTATTCTCGGACAGGGCCTGGACGATTCTGCGGTCGGCCTGGGGTGCATTGGCGTGTCGCAAAGCTACGGACTCAACCCCGGCAGCCGCGAGCACGTGGTCGCTACTGTGATCCGCATCGCCTTCGACCTCGGGGTGACTTCGAAATCCGGGAGGGGTGCCGGGGTTGCCGGCATACGGCTGATCCGCAGATACCACAGAACGACAGTCGGCTGCCGAGTCCGGCTGCCCGGCACCCCGCCGTGCGCGCTTCGGACAGGAACTTGAGTCCATTGTCACCGCCAACCTTTCGCCCCGCTTCTAAGGATAGACCGGCGCCTGTCCTGTCCGTCCTGTCCAATCCTGTGGTCGATGGTCGATGAAGATCCAAGCCCTGCTCATCGATGTATCCCAAAAGGCAGGAGCCCGATCTCTAAACGATCCCGGCGCGTGTAACGTTCTGACTTTTGGCATAGGAGGCCAAAATGTAAAGCAACTGCTTCGGCTGTGTTTCTAAGAACTCGCGAAAAAAGGGACCGTAGTTGCCGTCAAGTGCATCGAATAGCTCTACCGGCTGATACCGGGTGAGACTGCCCAACCAAAAAAGTGTCGAGTAGGTGCTCAACCACTGCGGCATACGGCGATCATTTAGCGGTGCCAGGTACAGGTAGAAGCGTCTGTAAGGCGGAGCGGCAGTGACGGTCTGCCAGAGCTGGGTCCGGATGCTTTCGACGGTATCGACTACAACGTCTGCGGCTCGTCCTGAGTATGCAGTGGGCACAATTTGCTCCAACACATGAAACTGTGAGACCAAGTCCGCACCGGAATCCACCACGCCACGGAAATTTGCCTCGAGTCCTGATTCACGAAGGGTCTCCGTGAGACCACGACTCCGCGCTCGCAGGACATCTCTTCGCAACAGAATATTCAGCCATATCTGATTAGCCGCAGGGTCGTGGAGAAATCGGATAGCCTCGACTGGAATGAAGCGCTCTACTCGGGGTTGCGAAAATGCCTCACGCCACATGCGATGCCCAATTACGGACTGAGCTACGATGTCATTCACCGTATAGTGTCCAACCGGCAACGCACTTCCTTCAAGCGCCCAATGCAGTTCATCAACTGCACTCTTTTTCCCATTGGTTGTCGACGACTCCATCTGGAGAATAGCGGTGTTGGGGGCATGAGCCCTGCCGCCAACGACGGCCACACCATGGCTAACCTTTCCAACCATGCCCGAGCGACCCTTAGCCATCGCAATCGCCTTAGCCAAATTTAGGAATGAGTAGTAGTACAACAAAGGACGTGTCTCGATACTACTGGCGCGCTCGGCTGCGGTGAAGTATTCGCGAGCCTGTCGAACGAATGACGTCGCTGCAGCCCGTTCGTTTATAGGTCCAATCGACTCATTCACACTTCCAGCTATCACCGCCCATGGATCGGCAGCATAGAGCATCGAATGAATACCCCAGCGTCGGTTGGTGCGCGTCATGGGATGGAATGAGAATTCGAGTTCGCGGCCCTTCATCAACAAGGGCTCACCGACCCTCGCAACAGCAAGCTTCATTCCAGAAGCCTATCGCTAGATATCAGGAAACATCGGAGACGCGCCATAAGCAAAGCCGGGAGCAATTTGAGCCATTCTGAAGATTCCAGTTTTGACACTTACGGGTTCGACCCGCCGCCTTAGTCGCAGGTGGATTTCGGACGGGCAAGTCTCACCTCGCTACATGAGTATGTGGCAGAGGCGGTCAGAACACTTCTGAACAAGAAGTATTAGGACCTACGGAAGTTTGTCTCATGAAGAATATGCAGGAAGGGCCGGACCGGTAGTCAGCTTGTCCACATGTGACCAATAGGCCGCGCAGGTCATAGTCGAACCAGACGAAAAAGGCGGCTTCTGTATTATCGGGGCTATGGCCCGAATCCGCTCCCTTGTCCAGTCGCCTGCGACGTCCCGCGTCCACCCCACGGAGGTCGACGCAGAATGGTCCGTCGTCCTCACTGCGGCAGGTGCACTACTTCAGATTTCCACCTTTGGTTCAGATAGCAGAGCCAGCTCCCCCAAAGTTAGCCAAACAGTGCAAGTCGATCGGTCCACGGCCAAGCAACTCAAAGCAGCTCTAGAGAAAACTTTCCCGGGACTCTGAAACTGGAGAGCCACAGGCGGCACCTTCCACGGCGATCTAGCGTACTGCCCGGGGAGGTCAGTTATTCGGCTGATGGGTGGCTTGTTCCCGGTGGCGGCGTGGGGCCTGTGGTGTTTCGCTGGGCCGTCGGCTAGGAATGAACGTCTTCGCTGCCTCGGCGATCGTCTAGTGCCCGTTGAGTACCAATTTGGCGAGCCTCAAAGGCTTTTGGGGTTATCAGCATTGCATTAGCGCGGGAAATGAGGGCCTCCTGGGTGAGCAGCGGTCCTCAGATTGCTTGACAGCACGCCGGAAGACTTCCCTCATCCCTGAAATCTGTGCCATGTTCCATACGACCTCAACCAAATTCCCGGGTGTTACGTCTACTTGGCATAGCCGCTTGGATCGATTTTTTGATGATTTGGCGCCCGCCTGTTCAGACACCGCCTGGATGTCGGTCGGCTCCGCTACATTGAGCGTAGCGAGCGGCAATGGCCGATGCGCATCGATGTTCATGCATACAGTGGCGCGCCTGCCATGCGGGACTGACGGCGATTGATACGCTACTTCCGATCCAAATGACTGACAAACCCGAAGGAACCTATCTATGACCGGCCAGACCTACCGCATGGGCGAGATGTTCAGTGGCCCTGGAGGCATGGCTTTAGGTGCACGACTCGCCGCCCACGCTGTCGAAGGCGTCGAGCTGCAGCACGCTTGGGCAAACGACTACGATTCAGACACTTGTAAAACCTACCGGCGGAACATTCTTGTGCCCGAGTACGGCGACGCTGCGAGAGTGGTCCAGACTTCTGTGGACCTCCCGGGGGCCGGAGGAGGTGTCGTCCACCAGAACGTTCACGATCTCAATATTGCGGCACTCGGTGAGATCGACGGGTTCGCCTTTGGTTTCCCCTGCAACGACTACAGTCTCGTGGGCGAATGGAAGGGTCTAAGGGGCGAGTACGGCCCGCTGTATACGTACGGAGTTCAGGTCCTCGCGTCAAAGCAACCCAAGTGGTTCGTAGCTGAGAACGTGTCTGGGCTTCGTGGCGCAAACGAGGGTAGGGCGTTCAAACAGATTCTCCAACACCTCCAGGCACCCGACGACGGCCCGCGCTATCGTATCGTCCCTCATCTCTACTCATTCGATGAGTATGGAGTTCCGCAACGGCGGCAACGCATCGTCATCGTCGGGATTCGCGAAGACCTTGATGTGGAGTTCCGAGTCCCCTCGCCTGAGATTTACATGGGCATCGACGTTTCCGCGAAGTCTGCCCTCACCGTCCCGCCGATTGCGTTGAATGCCCCCAACCACGAGTTCACGCGTCAGTCCAAGCAGGTTATCGAGCGTCTCAGTTACTTGGAGCCTGGCGAAAATGCGTTCTCCCCTCGAGCTCTGGAAGTGATGCCACAGCGGCTCCACATCAAGACACGCACGACAATAAGTACGACCTACAAACGGTTGGAGCCGGAGAAGCCTGCATACACGGTGACAGGTGGCGGCGGCGGCGGTTCATACGTGTACCACTGGATACACAACCGTGCTTTAACAAACCGCGAGAGGGCGCGTCTCCAATCCTTCCCCGACGACTTCGTATTTGATGGCATCAAAGACAGCGTGCGCAAGCAGATTGGTATGGCGGTTCCGGTGAAGGGGGCGGAAGCAATCTTCACCGCGCTCTTCAAGTCCTTCGCCGGGATTCCGTATCCGTCAATCGAGCCTAATATCGAGGTCGCGAGAGTTCTCTCATCGGAGTCAACGAAGGCGGCGTAGCCGAAAACATCGATGGTACTCGACCGAGAGTTGGCCGACAGAATATGGGGGGCGAAATGGAGTCAGAGCTAATAACGCCGAGCGTAAACCTGCTCGAATCCATGCGTTCAGTTGGCTACTCGACTGAGGCCGCTGTTGCCGATCTCATCGACAACAGCATCACCGCAAAAGCGCGTCACATCGTCGTCGACGCCGACGTCGTCGACGGTAGGTTTCTGGCAGTCCTCGACGACGGCCGCGGCATGACCGCGGAGGTGGCCCGCGAAGCACTAAGGCTCGCAGGCTCCGTCGGAGATCGCGAAGACTCGGACCTTGGCCGTTTCGGCCTCGGGCTCAAGACCGCTTCGCTGTCGCAGGCACGGTGCCTCACGGTCGTCACGAAACGTGCCGGTACGGTCACGGCATTGCGCTGGGACATCGACTTCGTTCGCGATTCGGGTCAGTGGCTCCTCATCGTGTTGGATGAACCAGACCTCAGTGAACTACCACTCTGGTCCGAATTCGATGCGCAGCCGACCGGAACCCTCGTTGTCTGGAGCGAACTAGATTTGTTACTCGGTGACACGAGTGCACCCGGGGCCTTTCTCGCCGAGCGGCTTAGCGGAGTCCGCTCCAGTCTCGCGCTTATCTTCCATCGGTTCCTCGCCGGCGGGCGTGACCGGCTCAGTATCGGGGTCAATGGAATCGCCCTCCGGCCAATCGACCCGTTTCTATCGGACAACCCGAAGACCCAACGAACCAACCCCGAGACTATTCAAATCGGAAACTCCGCGGTGCGCGTTGAAGCCTTTACCATGCCACATCCGTCAGGTCTCAGCGCAAAGGAGCGGCTACGGCCAGACTTCGGTGACGGCATGCGGGAAGCCCAGGGGTTCTACGTCTATCGCAACCGTCGCCTCATTTCGCACGGGCATTGGTACGGCCTGGCACGAATGAACGAGTTGTCGAAGCAGACCCGCATTCAGGTAGACGTCCCAACGTCGCTCGATGCGCTTTGGCAACTCGACATCAAGAAGTCTCGGGCTGAACCCCCGCAGTCGTTCAAGTTGCGACTCCGACAACTCATTGACCCGATCCTCAACCGGGGGCACAGAGTCCACACCTTCCGCGGCCGGCGCGCGAACGCCGAGGTCGCGCACGTCTGGACGAAACTGAAGACCCGCGACGGCTTCGGCTACGAGGTGAACCTCGAAAGTCCGCTTGTTGAGTCGGTCCTGTCCCGCCTCGACACCGACGACGCCGAACGGGTGGTCGGCCTGTTGCAGACCATCGCGAGCACCTTCCCGGTCATGGACGCCTACCTCGAGGTCGCCACGAATGTCCCCTCAATCACCACAAAGCCCGAGCGTGAGGCACTCATCGCGAGCCTTCGGAACATCCGACGGTCAGAGCTGTTCAGCACAGATCCCGATATTGCCGTGACGCAACTTGCCAGTGTCGAGCCGTTCAACAGCCTTGACGACTTGAGCACCCTAATCAATCTCGTCTGGAAGGACGCCGATGCCGCTGAATAACCGTCAAACCGATTTCAAGGGGTACCTCAAGGAGCAGTTGTTCAACAGGGTCCGTCCGCTGACATTCGACGAACTGGAGACGAAGGCTTCAGGGTTCGCCTCGTTGCTGTTCGAGGATCTCAGCGCGATGGAGATCGACGAAGTCCTCCAGGAGTTGACCCTGGAGAACGCCGTCGAGATGGCCCTAGGTGACTCAATCGTCGACCCGAAGACCTTCAAAACCTGGATAGCCCAGCGCCGGGATGAGATCGAGACACCGCGTTGGAACGCGTACAAGAAACTGCTCATCAGCCGCGACTGGGAAGCGAACGTCATCAACACGCTCGACTCGCAGACCGACGACGTCGTCGAACTGCTGGGCGATCCGACGCAGGTCGACGGGACATGGCCCCGACGTGGCCTTCTCATGGGTGAGGTGCAGTCCGGAAAGACGGCGACCTACCTCGGCATCCTCAACAAGGCGCTCGACTACGGATACGCCGTAATCGTCGTTATTGGCGGCCACACCGAGAACTTGCGGCAGCAGACACAGACGAGATTCGACACCGACCTGCTTGGGATTGATTCGGAAACGTGGGAAGACGGCATCAGCAACGCCGCCATCCGGTACGTCGGCGTCGGTGAGACTTCCGGTCTCCGCGCCCACTTGATGACGACGGTTCGACACGACTTCTCCAAGTCAAAGCGCAGTTCCAGCATCACCTGGGTTGACGGCGGACTCCCGACGGTATTCGTCACCAAGAAGACCCCCTCACTCCTGGAGAACATCCGGACTTACATCAAGAGCCAGGCGCCAGGCGGCCGGCTGGACATCCCCCTCATCGTCGTGGACGACGAATCCGACTGGGGAAGCCCGAACACACGCGACAAGGCAGACCCGACGAGCGTCAACAAGGCGATCCGCGCACTCCTAGACGTCTCGACACGGAGTTCCTACCTGGCAATTACGGCCACCCCATTTGCCAACATCTTCATCGATGACAGGGCGGCGTTTGAGTTCGTCGAGAAGCCGCGGCGTGGAGAGCCGGTAGCCGACGGCCCCGGGGCCGTGCTCAACGACCTGTTCCCGAGCGACTACATCCGGGTCACGTTCCCGCCGTCCACGTACCGCGGAATCGGGACGTACTTCCCCGACGGCGGCCACGCGGCGATCAATACCGAGGTCAACGACTGTCTCGCAATCATTCCGATCAAGCACAAGAATCACCACCCCGTCACCGCGCTCCCCGCGTCGATGGAAACCGCCGTGACCGAGTTCCTCCTGGGGACGGCCGTGCGCCGCATCCGCGACCAGAGGGTCAAGGCCGCGTCGATGCTCATCAACGTTTCTCGGTTCAAGAGCGTGGAGCGCGAGGTTTCGGAACTGGCAGAAGAGTTTGTCCGGCGGACAGTAGACCTGATCCTCGGCGAGCTCGCCCGGCAGACCACGACCAGAAGCGTCGGCGCAAGGACGATCGAGGACGTGTGGAATGTGCGATTCGCCAACGTGACTGACGTTGCCTGGGATCAGGTGGCGGAGAAACTTGTCGAAATCGCGCCGGAGTTCCGGATAGACCTCATCAACGGTGACACCGCGAAGGAGCGCGCGAAGCGCCGGAAACTGATGACCGTCGCCGAGCGGGAAGCCGACGACCTCGTCCCGAAGATCGTGGTCGGCGGCGACATCCTCTCGCGCGGTCTCACCCTTGACGGCCTCCAGGTGAGTTATTTCGTCCGGGAACCCCGCACCATGGACACGCTCATGCAGATGGGGCGCTGGTTCGGTTACCGCCCCCACTTCGATGACCTCGTGCGCATCTGGATGCCGGACGGGACCCGCGCGGATTTTGAACATTCAGCCGAAGTGACCGACGAACTGCGGGAAACGCTCGTCGATATGAAGGCCCGTGGGCTCACGCCGAGGGACTTCGGGTTGCGGGTGCTAACCCATCCCGACAGTGTCGATATTGTCGCGGCTAACAAGGGACGCGACACCCAGTTCGTCGAGATTGGACCGACCGTCTGGCAGGACAAACTCGCGGAGTCCTACGACCTCACCGGCGACCCCGATGTTGACCAGACCAATCAGGCAGCCGTCGAAGAACTGATCGCCCGGCTCGGCACTACCGAATCGGTGAAGACTAACAAGGAGTTTGATTCCTGGCAGAACGTTCCCCTCGACGCAGTGCAGGATTTTTTCCGAGCCTTTCAGGGCGACCGACGTAGCCAGTGGTTCGGTCGGGGCGCCGGCGGCACACTACCAATCACGGATGCCTTCAAGATTGCGCCCGGAAGCGAGCGCTGGAGTGTCGTGTTGGTGGATAGCGGCGAAGGAAAGCCCCACCAGTTCGGCAAGGACTTCGAAGTCAAGATGAGCGTCCGAAACAAGATGGGGCGTAGCCGCTTGGACGGGCACATCCGGGTCGACCGTCGGCGCGTATCCTCCGCTGGCGACCTCATCGGTTCGCTCCTCGAGTCGGAGCGAGAAGCGATGGAGGCACAGCCGCGCATCACGAGGGACGGGCGACCGATGTCATCGCAGGCGTGGACACTCTCTTGGATCAGCCATCCGATCCTGATGATCTACGCCGTCACTGCCGATGAACCGACGGCGCCTGAGGACTCCTCCGATCTCTCGCAGGTTGAAACAGGTCTGACGCGGATCGCGGTGGCGATTGCATTCCCTAAGATGACCCAGGAAGAGATCGAGGACGCGACGCGCGACTCGAAGACCTACCAGGTCAACCAGGTCTACTGGCGCGCCTACAACGGCTTCGTTGAAGACCAGGGTGACGACGAAGTCGACGAGGACGGTCTCTGATGGACACCCCTCTCGTGGAGCCGCTGTTCGAGCAGGTGCTCGCCGCCGCGAGCGGTCGGATGATCGTCATCAGCCAGGCCCCCTTCATGTTCGCTGCGGTCAATGACAATGGGCGGGCCGCCCTATTCGTCCGCGTCTCACTCACCCCGTCGCAGGTCGTCAACGACGGCCAGGGTTTCTCAGTGAAGACCACGCGTAGCGGAAACAACGACTATGTCCAGATCACGGCCGCTGACCGGGGCCTACCACCCCTGTTCCTGAAACTGGTCGAGTACGTCCTAGATCGAGTGTCCGCGTCGACGTCGGTCGACGAGGGCGCCGAGGTGCTGATCCGCTCGATCGAGGAGTATCGGCGCTTCGTCGGTCAGCGCCGCGGTCGCCTTTCTGAAGCCCTAGTGCGCGGCACCTTCGCGGAACTTCTGTTCCTGCGGGCAATCATCACCGCTGGCATGAGCGTCGAGGATGCCGTGACGGCCTGGCGGGGGCCCTGGGCTAAGGCGGGACTAGGCGTGCATGACTTTACGTTCGCCAATGGGCGTGGGATCGAGGTGAAGTCGACTCACCAGCCGCCCGACACAGTTCGAGTGTCGTCCCCAGGCCAACTCGTGCCCTCAGATCAACCGCTCGATCTCCTCGTGCTGCCGGTCGAAGACGCGCCGGATGGCTCCACCGCTGCGATTCCGTTCCGTGCGTACGTGCAAGAAACCGGCGAAGTCGTCGCGGCTGCCGGTCCCGGTGCCGCGGACAAGTGGGATGCAGCATTGGAAGCTCTTACTCTTGACCTTTCCGACGAGTGGTACGACAAGTACCGTTTCCTGCCCGGCGAATGGCGACGGTTTGCAGTGAGGCAGGGATTCCCGCACCTCGACATCCCATCCCTTCCCGCCGGGATAATCGACGTCCACTACTCCCTCGAACTGCTGAGGCTCACTCCCTTAGCGGCCCCGTTCAGCGAACTCCTCAGCGAGATGGAATTGCCGTGAGCATCGAAGTCGATGACCTTCGCAACGAGATTAAGGTCGAGGCCGTCGCCGGCGACGGTGCCTTCGAGATTGAGGCGTTCGCCGCGGTGTTCGCCCGAAGGCTCGAAGATGCGGAAGCCGCCGCGAATCTCAATGTCGAGCCGCTTCGCTGCAACGGACCGCGAAGGAAGCGTCTCGAACTGCTTGGGTACGCAGAGAGTCCAATCGAGCAGTCCCTCGTGATTCTTGCCGGACGGTACTTCGGCAGGGACGCGGCGCTCACCATGACCGATGCCAAGGACGCTATCGGACGCGCGACCGGATTCATCGAGGCGGCTGTCGACGGCTGGCTGACGACGAACCTGGAGATGTCGTCGCGCGAATGGGAGTACGCCGATTACTTCTCGAAGCAGATCGCTGGCGACAAGATCGCCAGGATCCGGGTCATCCTCATCACCGATGGCCTGATGAGTGATCGGATTCGCACGATTGAGAGTGGCACTGTCGCTGGCCTGAAGGCTACCTACGAGATCTGGGACCAGCGGCGAATCGTGGACGCCGCTCTTCCCGAGCGCGGCAGCGAAGACATCCATGTTGACTTCACGAAGTGGCTGTCCGATGGTCTTCCTTGCCTAGTCGCGCCCAGCAGCGACGAGGCCACCCGGACCTACCTTGCGGTCATCCCGGCGCGGGTCCTTGCGGATGTGTTCGACGAATACGGCAGCCTGCTTCTGGAATCGAATGTCCGGACTTTCTTGAGCGCACGGGGCCAGGTGAACCGCGGCATCCAGAGCACCCTGGCTCTGGAGCCAGCACGATTCTTGTCGTACAACAACGGGCTGACAACGACAGCGACGGAGGTGGAACTCGGTCGCTCGCCGGATGGGACGACGATCCGCAGCCTCGATCGCTGGCAGATCGTGAACGGCGGCCAAACGACCGCCTCGCTTGCACACTTCCTGCGCAACAACAAGAACAAAAACATCGATGAAGTTTTCATCCAGATGAAACTCGTGACGGTCAGCGAATCCGACTCGGCAACGGTGGTGCAGGCAGTCGCCAAGTACGCGAACAGCCAGAACAGGATTAGCGCAGCAGACCTATTCTCCACGCATGAGTTCCACATCCGCATGGAACAAATCAGCCGGCGACTCAAGGCGCCGGCCAAAGAGGGGCAACAGTACCAGAGCGGCTGGTTCTATGAGCGTGCGCGAGGGCAGTGGGAGAACGCACGTACTGCGCGCGGATCGGCTGGCGAACAGGCGAAATTCGAGTTGGAGTACCCGAAGTCACAACGGATCACGAAGACCGACTGGGCGAAGTACGATTACTGCTGGAATCAGCATCCTGAGCTCGTCAGCAAGGGTGCCCAGTCAGTCTTCGCCGACTACGCAACGAAGGTCGATACGCAGTGGACCAAGGACGATGGCAAGGGTGCAGACGCGTATGGAGACGGCTACTTCCGCACAAGCATCGGCAAGGCGATCATGTACGAGACACTACGCTCCGCGGTGCTCAAGCAGGATTGGTACAAGGCGGCTCCGGGCTATCTCGCGAACATAGTTGCTTATGCAATCTCTCGCTTCGCCCTACAGATCGGAGTCCAGTTCGGCGGAGCCAGATATGATTTCGGTCGAGTATGGCAAGGCCAGGCGATCAGCGACCCAACAATTGCAGCGCTCATCGAGATCGCGTACGCGGCTCAGCAGCACCTCACCGATCCGAATCGCCTCCAGGCGAACGTGACCCAGTGGGCGAAGCAGCAGGCCTGTTGGGAAGGGTTCAAGAAGGTCGCCATCCGCCTAAAAGATGCTGTCCAGGGCGAGCTCGTCACCGCTGACGAGGCCCGGGTCGAAGCTTCCGACCATCGTAAGGAACGAGCCATGGACACCGGCTTCGAGGCCGTCCAGCGGGTCCTTTCCGTTAAGGCGGAAGTGTGGGAGACGATGTACAGCTCAACGACCCAGGTGCCGATTTCTCCCGCTGAAAAGAGCCTCGTGCAGACGTTCGGCCTGCGGAGCGGTAAGGTGCCCTCAGATCGTCAGGCAGCAGTCCTCTTGCGCCTACTGCATCGCATGGCTGACAACGGTCTCCTCAGCCGGGACGCATACTAGACCGGCCCCGCCAGCGAGGAGGTGCGGCGAACAGTTTCAGATCTACTCGGCAAATGGACCCAAGTAGCGGTAGAAGGGACTCTGCGACGTTCGGCCGGCGAACGACTCAGCGGCAAAATAGGGTGCCACTAAGCGTGAGTGAATTAGGCCAGCAGCCCTAATTCGAGCAACGCTTTTCAGACGATCGCGGGCATATTAAACTTCTCCATGCGCTCCTTGACGGCGACACCCAGCGAGACGATCCTGGAGGTTCCTGGCCCTCACCCATATTTCTTTGCCCCTCGCCTCGTTTACGAAACGCAACGCGATCCCACACCCACCCCTTACTGTTGATCCTGCACCTAACGAAACCGTTTACGTAAACCGTTTTCCGAAACCGATTACGTAACGCGAGCAGCAGACAACAAAGACACCCTCAGGGAGGAGGAACAGTGGTCACCATCCGCGATGTCGCCAAGCACGCCGGCGTCTCCCCGGCCACCGTCTCCCGGGTCGTCAACGGGCTCGTGGGCTACTCCGATGAAACAAGGGAACGCGTCGAAAACGCGGTCAAGAGCCTCAGCTACGAAACGGACTACCTTGCCCGGGGGCTCAAGACCCGGCAGACGTCCGTGATCGGGCTCCTCGCGCCCATGGTTTCGGACGCCCTGGCCTCACAGGTCATGCAGGGCGTCGAGGAGGAAGCCCAGGAACGCGGCTACGCGGTGATGCTCGGCCGCACCGGCGCCAAGTCCGCCTACATCGCCGGCTACCTCCGGACGCTGCGCACCTACCGGGCCGCCGGCGTCATCCTCATCTCCGCGGTGATCACGCCGGAGACGAGGCAGCTGCTGGGGCCCAACGTCCCCATCGTCTCCGTCGCCATCAGCGACAAGTCGGGCTCCCCCAGCGTGGCCATCGACGACGAGCAGGCAGCCTACGACGCGACCCGTCACCTGCTGCGGCTCGGCCACCGCCGCATCGGCCTCCTGACCGGCGATCCGGCGTCCATCTACGTAGCCCAGCCCCGGAAGCGCGGCTACCTCCGCGCCATGACGGAAGCCGGCTGCACCCCCGTGACGGCGACCGGCAGCTTCTTCTACGAAAGCGGCGCTCCCGGCGTCGACGACCTGCTGCAGCAGGAACCCGGCCTCACCGCCATCTTCGCGATGAGCGACGAGATGGGTGCCGCCGTCGTCAATGAACTGCAGCGGCGCGGGCTGCGGGTGCCAGAGGACGTCTCCGTCCTGGGCTTCGACAACACGTCGACCTCCCTGCACGTGAACCCGCCGCTGAGCACCATGGCCCAGCCGCTCGAGGAAATGGGGCGGATGGCCGTGAAAAAGCTGCTCCGCTCCCGCGACCTGGGGCCAAAGATCATGCCGCACCGGCTGATCGAACGCGGCTCCACCGCCCCGCCCGGTTCAGCCCCGCCGGGCAGCCAAGATCCCACCAGCTAAGCCCCACCAAGACCACCCGCCACCGGCGGCAGCCGGCACTCCCCCGTGCCACAAACCGGCCAGCCGCCGCAGTTCCGCATGCACCAAACCACCCGCACCACCCACTTCGCACCACACCCGAAACAAGGAGCAACACATGAGGCAGCGCCGCCGCACCTGGCAGACTCTTCTCGCCACCACCGCATCCCTGACCGTCGCCGTCGTCGCCCTCACGGGCTGCGGCGGGACCGCCACGGAATTGAAGAGCACCCCGAAGGCCGCCGCGTCCTTCGAGGGCAAGGGCCCCATCAACTACGTCTCCAACCGCGACGCCTCCGGTGCCGCGAACAAGACCATCGAGGAGTGGAACGCCGCCCACCCGGAGGAGAAGGTCACGTTCATCGAACTGCCGGACTCCGCGGACCAGCAGCGCCAGCAGCTCATCCAGAATGCGCAGATCAAGTCGGACACCTTCAGCGTGCTGAACCTGGACGTCGTCTGGACCTCCGAGTTCGCCGCCAACAAGTGGATCCTGCCGCTGCCCGCGGACGCCGTCCCCACCGACAAGATGATCCCCGCCACGGTCAACGCCGCGACGTACCGGGATTCCCTGGTCGGCGCCCCGTACTACACCGACGGCGCCCTGTTCTACTTCCGCTCCGACCTGCTCAAGGCCGCCGGCATCGCCGTCCCGCCCAAGACCTGGGACGAGATGAAGACCGCTTGCAAGGCGATCCTGGCCCTCCCCGAAGCCGCGGGCATGTCCTGCTACACCGGCCAGTTCGACAAGAACGAGGCCCTCACGGTCAATTTCTCCGAGGCCGTCGCCTCCGCCGGCGGATCGATCGTCGACGCCGACGGCAAGCCCACCGTCAACACCCCCGAAGCCAAGGAAGGCCTGAACCTGCTGGTGAACGGCTTCAAGGACGGGCTCTTCCCCTCCGACGCCATCACCTACCTCGAAGAGCAGGGCCGCCGCGCGTTCCAGGACGGCAAGCTCGTCTTCATGCGCAACTGGCCCTTCCTGCACGCCTCCCTGAGCGCCACGGACGGCTCCAGCCAGGTGGCCGGCAAGTTCAGCATCACCTCCATCCCCGGCACCGACGGCCCCGGCGTCTCCACCCTGGGCGGCCGCAGCCTCGCCATCTCCCCGTTCACCCCGAACAAGGCCACGGCACTGGAGTTCGTCAAGTTCTTCACCAGCGAGGAGCAGGCCCAGAAGCGCCTCGCGCTCAGCTCCCGCGCCCCGGTGTACGCCACCCTGTTCGCGGATCCCGCCGTCGTCGCCAAGCGCCCGTTCTTCCCCACCCTGCTGACCTCGCTGAACAACGCCCAGCCGCGCCCCAAGGTGGTCCAGTATGGCGCCACCACCAAGGCGATCCAGGAAGAGGCCTACGCGGCCATCACCGGCGCCAAGGACACGGACACTGCCCTGAACGACATGCAGGCCAAGCTCACCGAGCTGACCAAATAGTCCCGCACTAGTCCCAGCAGTTCAGACCACACGCCTGGCCGGCCGGTCCACCCCGGCCGGCCAGGCAAACTGCAACTCCAGTTAGGTACCAAGCATGACGACGACGACCGCCCCGCCCGCCGGCGCGCAGACCGGCACGCCCCACGCAGGCAGCCCGCGCAGACGCGGCAAACGCTCCCCCGGCGAAGGCCGCATGGCCGCGATGCTGCTCTCCCCCACCATCCTGGTGCTGGCCCTGGTGATCGTGTACCCGCTGCTCTCCGCGGTGCACCAATCCCTGTTCCGCGCCGAATCCGGCCTGGACGCGGACGGCTTCGTCTCCGACGTCGAATCCTTCGTGGGCCTGGCCAACTACGCCGACCTCTTCGTCGGCGAATCCGGCCGGCGCTTCCTGAACGCCTTCGCCAACACCACCTTCTTCACCGTCACCACGGTGTTCCTCGAGACCGTCCTGGGCCTCTGCCTGGCACTCGCCATGAACCGCGCCTTCCGCGGCCGGTCCTTCCTCCGCGCCAGCATCCTGGTCCCGTGGGCCGTGCCCACCGCCGTCTCCGGCCTGCTGTGGCGCTGGATCTTCCAGTCCGATGGCATCGCCAACAACTTGCTCGGCAGCGAGATCCTCTGGACCGCCGAAGGCAACGCCTCCAAGGTGGCCGTCATCATCGCCGAAGTTTGGAAGACCGCCCCGTTCATCGGCCTGCTGGTCCTCGCCGGCATGCAGATCATCCCCGGCGAGGTCTACGAAGCCGCCAAGATCGACGGCGCCGGCTGGTGGCGCCAGCTCGGCTCCATCACCCTCCCACTGGTCAAACCCACCCTCCTGGTGGCCGTGCTCTTCCGCATGCTCGACGCCCTGCGCATGTTCGACCTGCCCTTCGTGCTGATCGGCCCCGGCAAGGAATCCGTGGAAACCCTCTCCATGCTGGCCTGGGACGAATCCAACCAGCTCCGCTACGGCTCCGCCTCCGCGTTCGCCGTCATGCTCTTCCTGTACGTCGCCGTCGTCGCGATCGTCTTCGTGAAGGTCCTCGGCGCCGACGTCACCGGCGCCAAGGAACTGAAGCTGATCTCGAAGAAGTCCCGCACCAAGGCAACCCGCACCCAGAAGGCCGAGGCCACCCGATGACCATCTCCGACCTCCGCAACGTGGCCTCCGACTCCGGCGCACCTGAGGCGACGGCCGCCGTCGTACGCCGCCCATCCAAAGCGGGCAAGCCCAAAGCCAAGCGCACCTGGCGCTCCTACACCGTCTACGCCGGCCTGGCCCTGATCTTCGGCTACTGCCTGGCCCCGTTCTACTGGATGCTGGTCTCCAGCCTCCGCCGGACCGCGGACATCTTCGACAACACCCTGCTGCCGGCGCCGTTCTCGCTGGAGAACTACGCCAAGGTGTTCGACGGCTCCACCATGTTCGGCCAGGCCCTGCTCAACTCCCTGATCGTCGCCGGCACCACCACTACCTTCGCCCTGGTCCTCGGAGTCTTCGCCGCCTACGCCATCTCCCGGCTGAACTTCCGCTTCAAGTCGGTGATCCTCGGCGTCGTCATCGCGACGTCGATGTTCCCCGGCATCTCCGTCGTCGTCCCGCTGCTGCGGCTCTTCACGGACATCGGCTGGATCAACACCTACCAGGCCATGATCGTACCGAACCTGTCCTTCGCGATCCCGCTGGCGGTCTGGAACCTCACCACCTTCATGAAGGCCCTGCCGTTCGACCTCGAGGAAGCCGCCATGATCGACGGCTGCACCAAGTGGCAGGCGTTCCGCCGTGTCCTGCTGCCACTCGCCGCGCCGGGTGTCTTCACCACCGCGATCCTGACGTTCATCCACAGCTGGAACGAGTTCATCATTGCGCTCTCCATGATCAACGATCCGAAAATCCAGACGGCCACGGTCGCGATCTCCAAGTTCACCGGCGCCACCGAGTTCCAGGCGCCCTTCGGCGAGCAGATGGCCGCCGGCGTCATCGTCACCGTACCGTTGGTCATTATGGTGCTGATCTTCCAGCGGCGGATCGTCGAAGGCCTCACCGCGGGCGCCAGCAAATGAGCCCTCTCGAGGAAACCGCCCTCGCGCCGTCCGCGGAGTGGTGGCAGTCCGCCGTCATCTACCAGGTCTATCCCCGCTCCTTTGCCGACGGCGACGGCGACGGCGTGGGCGACCTCGCCGGGCTGATCGCACGGCTGCCGTACATCGCCTCCCTCGGCGTCGACGGCATCTGGATGACCCCGTTCCAGCCCTCCCCGCAGCTGGACCAGGGCTACGACGTGACAGACTACTGCGGCGTGGACCCGCTGTTCGGCACCATGGAGCAGTTCGACAAGTTGCTGGAGCTCGCCCACTCGCTGGGCCTTCGGGTGCTGCTCGACGTCGTCCCCAACCACTGCTCCTCGGAGCACCCGCTGTTCCAGCGGGCCCTCGCTGCCGGCCCGGGCTCGCCGGAACGGGACATGTTCCACTTTGTGGAAGGTCACGACGCCGAGACGCCGCCGAACAACTGGCAGAGCGTGTTCGGCGGCCGCGCGTGGAGCCGCGCCACTCCGGGCTCGGAGTCGGACAAGGACTGGTACCTCCACCTCTTCTCGGCCGGGCAGCCGGACTGGAACTGGCGCAATCCCGCCGTCGGCGACTACTTCGACGGCGTGCTCCGTTTCTGGTTCGACAAGGGCGTGGACGGCCTCCGGATCGACGTCGCGCATGCCCTGTTCAAGGCCGAAGGCCTGCCCGACTCGCCCACCACGGGAGGGGTGGTGGACGGTCTGCGGTCCAACCCGCAGGTCTCGGACCAGGAGGAAGTCCACGAGGTCTACCGCCGCTGGCGCACCCTCGCCGAAAAGTACCAGCCGCACCGCCTGCTGGTGGGCGAGGTCAACCTGGAACCGGCCCGCGCTGCCCGCTACACCCGCGCCGATGAAATGCAGCAGGCCTTCGCGTTCTCCTTCGTGAAGCTCGGCTGGGACCCAGCAGCCTGGGCCGCCGTCGGGAACGAGCTCGAAACCGCCCGGCAGCTCCACGGTGCCACCCCCACCTGGGCGCTGGAAAACCACGACATCGTCCGCTCCGTCACCCGCTTCGGCGGCGGCGAGCTGGGCAGTGCCCGTGCCCGCGCGGCACTCGTGGCGTTGCTGGGCCTGCCCGGCCCGGCCTACATCTACCAGGGCCAGGAGCTCGGGCTGTCCGAGGTCGACGTCCCGCTGGAGTCCCGGGTGGATCCCATGTGGGCCCGCGGCGGAGTCTGCCGCGACGGCGCCCGCGTCCCGCTGCCCTGGACAGACGACGCGGCGCTGAACCACGGCTTCTCGCTCACTGACACCGCTGCGGATCCGTGGCTCCCGGCCCCCTCAGGCTGGGGCACGCACGCGATCGAGCTTCAGCAGCAGGATCCCGAGTCCTCGCTGGCGTTGGTGAAGTCTGCGCTGGAGCTGCGCAGGCTGCTCTGGAAGAACGAGGTCTTCGGCCCGAACGACGACGGCACCTGGCGCGTCGAAGCCGGCAACCTGCTGATCTGCGAACGGAGCGCCGACTTCTTCGTCGCCGTGGCGATGGGAACCGAGCCGGTGCAGTTGCCGGCCGGAACGGTGCTGTTCAGCGCAGAACCGCTGGCCCTCGACTGCTGGCTGCAACCGAACAACGCCGCCTGGGTGCTGCGGGGCTGACGCCACCGGTACGGCTCCCAGGGACTGACCGAAATGCCCATGCTGATCGCCGAGGTGGATTTCAGCGGCATCGCCCGCGCGCTCGGTGCCGAGTCGGCGATCATCCGCTCGCTGGCGGACCTTGCCGCGGTCACGGGCTGGATCGACGCCGGCGCCAAGGGGACCTTCGTGGCCGACTGCCGGATCACGTCGAGCGTGCGGGCGCCATGGCTGAGCGAGTGGATGCAGGCCTCGCAGGCCGCGAAGGCGGCGGAGGCGGGGTAGTTTGCGGAGCCGTTGGGCTGGGCGGCACCCAGCCCACCCGCCGCCGTCGTACTCCCCGATGGCGGCCGCCGGCCAGATGAACCGTCGGCTACGCCCTATCGCACCGGACTATCGGCGAACAAGCCGCCACAGCGACGTGACCTCGGCCGTGCGCGCCTCGAACAGAGGATCGTCGCGGTCCGATGCCTTCGGATGCGTTGGCCTGGTGTCCAGGCGTTCCACCACCTTGAGCCCAGCCGCCTCGATGGCGTCCAGCAGATCGTCACGCGTCCGCAGGCCAAGGTGCTCGGCCAGGTCGGAGAGGACAAGCCAGCCCTCACCGCCCGGTTCCAGATGGTCAGGGAGTTCGTTAAGGAAGCGGAACAGCATCCTGCTTCCGGGGTCGTATACGGCGTTGTCCAGGCTGGAATGCGGCGTGGCCGGAATCCAGGGCGGGTTGCACACGATGAGGGGTGCCCGCCCGGGCGGGAACATGTCGGTTAGGACGGCCTCAGCACGGTCCTGGACACCGAGGTTCCGGAAATTCTCAGCGGCGCAGGCGATCGCACGCGGTTCATTGTCCGTCGCCACCACCCGGTGGACGCCACGGTGCGCGAGGACGGCAGCGAGCACACCGGTGCCGGTTCCGACGTCGAACGCCAGCGTGTCAGAGGGCAGCGCAGCGGCGGCCACGAGATCCACATACTCACTCCGGGTGGGGAAGAACGTGCCATAGTGCGGGTGGATGCGGCCCTGCAGGGCATCGACGTAGACGCCATTCCGCCGCCACTCGTGGGCGCCAATCGCACCGACAAGCTCATGCAGGGACACAACGGAAGATTCGCCGATCTCACCGTACGCTTCGGCGGCGGCCTCTTGGATATCCGGTGCGCGGCGCAGCGGCACCACCGGGCCCGGCTCAAGAGGTATCAGCAGCAGGCCGAGAATGCGTGCACGGTGCGAGCGCGACTGGCGGTGCCGGTAGAACTGATCGGCCGGAGTTCCTGCGATCTTCTTTCCGGCGCCGATCCGCCGGTCCAGGGCGTTGAGGATCTGCCGTGCGTTGTGGAAGTCACCGCGCCAGAGCATCGCGATCCCCTGTGACGCCATCCGGTTCGCATCATCGGCCGTGAGGGAGTCGTCGACCACTTCGACGCGCGTCGGCGCCGGTCTGGCGTTCGCCGAACGCCATCGCGCGGTCATGCTCTCACCAGCCTCGGCCCAGGTCACGACGGCGGGATCATTCATCGCAGCTGTGCGCGCGGGCTTGAGAACCGGCGTCGGGATTCCCAAGGGAGCTGGCGTATCGGTAGTGATATAGATCCATTCCAAGAGTCCGGGGGGCCGATCGGCGACTGACGATTGCGGCGGTGATTCCACGACGTGGAAGGCGACGGCCCAAGATTCCGGACCGTCATCCGGCCGCGAACCGAGCTTGGTTGATGGCCGCTGTAGCCATTCAACCTGCATTGTCAGGATACAGGTGTGCCGTGGCCGCCACCCGCTCGCCAACACCCGCCTATATTTGGCTTTACCGGGCAGATTTGCACGCTCGTTACAGGACTCAGTCTGACTACAACCGCCGCTGCCGGGACATCGGGAAAAGCTCCCTCACCCTCGCCACCATATCCAGCGAAGCATCCACCGCCCGCACCCCAGGCTCAAGACCGAGATCAGCTTCCACAACCCCCATCGGGTCCACAAGGATGCTCCGGCCAACGGAGACGGGCGGGGCCTGGCACACGCCGGCGACGTACACGCTGTTCTCGATGGCGCGGGCCGCATTCAGCGCCAGCCACTGCTCGTCTTGGTTGCCCGGCACCCAAGACGAGCAGACCAGCAGGATCTGGGCGCCGGCGTCGGCCAGTGACCTGGCCAACTCCGGGAACCGCAAGTCGTAACAGGTCATGAGCCCGAACCGCGCTCCGCCGGACTCAAACACCACCGGACTGGTGGACGGCCCCGGCTTGATGAACGTCGATTCCCCGAAGCCCTGCGCGTCGAAGAGGTGGATCTTCCGGTAGAAGGCGAGCCGGGCGCCGTCGGACCCGAAAGCCACCAGGGTGTTGTAGGCCTTGCCCGATTCCTCCGCGGTTTCCACCACGCCCGCCACCAGCGCGATGCGGTGGCGGCGGGCTATGTTGGCGAGCTCCCGGCAGATGGGACCATCCAGCGGCTCGGCCACCTCTGGAAACGTTGCGTCCACCTTCTTCTTCTCGTAGGTGGCATACTCCGGAAAGGCGACCAGCGCTGCGCCGTCGAGGACGGCCGCGGCGGCGAACCGGTCGATCGCAGCGAGGTTGGCCTGGATGTCGGTGCCCGACTCCAGCTGCCCGAGCGCAATCCTCACGGTTGATCCTTCCCTCTTGTCGGGCGGCGGCATCTGGTCACGCGGTACGGCTCAGGCGACCGATTCAACCGTCGCCTTTTCGGTGGCCGACATCTCCGGCGGCGCCACTTTGAAACCGCGCGTGATCAGGGCCAGGACCACGATCCCCAGCACCAGCCAGGACACTCCCAGCGTAATGGCGTTGCTATCCAGCTGGGAGAGCAGGTAGGCGCAGACGATAGCGCCGACCGCCGGGACCACCACGTAGGACACGGTGTTCAGGCGGTTCCCGGCACGGCGCTGGCCCACGTAGTAGAAGACCACAGAGACGTTGACCAGCGTAAAGGCGGTGAAGGCACCGAAGTTGATGAACGACGTCGACGTGGCGACATCCAGGAAGATCGCGATCAGCCCGACGGCGCCGGTGATGACGATGTTGACCACCGGGGTGTGGAACTTCGCGCTGAGCCGGCCGAAGACAGCCTTGGGCAGAACGGAGTCACGGCCCATGGCATACATCAGGCGGGAAGCGCTGGCCTGCGCCGCGAGTCCGGAGGCGAACTGCGCCGCCACCAGACCGGCCAGGAAGACCGCACCGAACAGCTGGCCGCCAATCTGCACCGCAATAGAGCTGGCCGCGGAGGCCGAGTCCTCGAACACCCCGCCGGGGTGGACCAGCTGCGTCACGTAGGACACCGCGACGAAGATGCCGCCGCCGATCAGCGCGATGAGCATGATGGCGCGGGGCATGTTCTTACGGGGATCGACGGTTTCCTCGGTGAGCGTGGTGACGGCGTCAAAACCGAGGAACGAGTACGCGGCGATGGCGGCACCGGCCGAGATGGTGGCGAAGCTGGAGGTGTCGTTGGAGAACGGCTGGGTGCTGGCGAGGCCGCCGGCGCCCTGGGTGGACACCACATGTCCGATGGATAGCGCCACGAAGAACACGATGACAAGCAGCTGGAAGGCCATCAGCACGTAGTTGGCCTTGTCCGCCACCTTGATGCCCAGGATGTTCAGCGCCGTGGTGATGAGGATGAAGCCCACAATCCAGACTCCGATCGGGATCCCGGGGAACTGCGCGCTCAGGTAGGAGCCGCCGATGAGCCAGATGACCATGGGCAGGAACAGGTAGTCCAGCAGGATGGCCCAGCCCACCAGGAACCCAACCCTGGGATCGATGGACCGGCGGACGTAGGTGTAGGCGGAACCGGCCACCGGGTAGGCGACAGCCATCCGGCCGTAGCTGTGCGCCGTGAACAACATGGCGACCATTGCCACCAGGTAGGCGGCCGGCGATGCCCCGCCGGTGGTTTCGGCGATGATGCCGAAGATCCCCAGGACGATCAGCGGGGTCAGGTATGCCAGTCCGAACAGGACCAGGGAGGGCAGCTTCAGCGTGCGGGTCAGGGTGGGTGTTGTCACGGTTTTTCCTTAGGCGTTGAAGGACTGGGGAGCCCAGGCAGGCTGGCCGGCATCGACCGCCGCAGCGCCATCGACGCCGTCCGGCTGCGGATCGGCATGGCCATTTCGCTCGGGCTGCTGAAACCCGGCGAGCGCCTGCCCGACCAGGAGAACGTGGCGCGGGGCCTGTCAGTGAGCCCTATTACCGCCCGCCGGGCGCTGGCGAGCCTGGCTGACCAGGGCGTGGTGGTCCGTCGCCGCGGCCGGGCCGGCGGAACGTTCGTGGCCGATGTACCCCCGCGGAACGTACTGGCCGAACTGACGGCATCACCGGCCGAGTCGCAGGCGGTAAATCGGCTGGTGGACCGGAGGCTGCTGTTCGAATGCGCCGTCACACACTACGCAGCCATCAACGCGACGGCAGAGCAGCTGGATGAGCTCGACCGGTTGACGCACAGCATGGCCGCGTCTGCGGACTGGTCCGGCTACCACCAAGCAGACGAGCAGTTCCACCAACTCGTGGGCACCGCGTCGGGACTTGGTGCCGCCGTCGAGGCTTATCACGAGACGCTCGCAGAGCTCTATGCCTACTTCATTCCCTATCCCATCGAGCTGCTGCACAAATCCAACTGCGACCACGTCGAACTGGTGGCAGCCCTGCGTGCCGGCGATGTGCGGGAAGCCGTGGAGGTTTCGCGCAAGCACGTGGACATCCTGCACCGCACGATGTTCATGGGCCTGACGGACGGCGGCGACACCGCTGACCGGGGACGGCTGGCTGCACCCTCACAACGCAGTCTGGGTGCTGCGGGACTAGGCGTGCTGCCCGACTGAGCCGATCTGTTCACTCCAGGTCCAGTTCCCCGAACTCCCCAGTCCATCTGGCCTCCCTAGGTTGGTCGAGTCACCGGCGCAGCGCCGGTGACCGCCATCCAGGAGGAACCATCACCATGCGCACACCCCTGATTGCCGCGGCCACCGCCGCGCTCATCGCCTCTTTGGCCAACCCCGCCGTCGCCGCTCCCCCGGAAGCGGGCCACGCGCCGTCGTCGAACATTGCCGGAACCGTAACGTCCGAAATCAGGACCACCGCGAGCGCCGCTTCCTTTGACCTCCAGTCCCACCGCGGAGGCCGCGGCGAGTGGACCGAGGAATCCCTGGCCGCGTTCGCCAACTCGCTGAAACTCGGAGTGAGCACGCTCGAGCTGGACACCCACCTGACCGAGGACGGCAACGTCATCGTCTGGCACGACGACACCATCCAGGCGGACAAGTGCCGCGACACCTCTCCTGCGGCTTCCGGCGACTCCGACTTCCCGTACGTCGGGGACCGGGTCGCCGAGCTGTCGCTCGCCCAGATCAAGACCCTGGACTGCGGCTTCACCCAGCTCAAGGGTTACCCGGAGCAGGACGTCATCGAGGGCAACCGGATCGCCGAGCTCAAGGACGTGTTCCGGCTTGTGCGCAACGCCGGCGCTACGAAGGTCCGCTTCAGCATTGAGACCAAGGTAGAGAGCGGCCGGCCCGGCGGGGCGGGCATGGTGGCCCTGACCCAGGCCGTGGTCAAAGAGATCTACACCGCCGGCATGGCCCAGCGGACCACAGTGGAGTCGTTCGACTGGTCCTCGCTGAATCTCGCCAAAAAGATCGCCCCGCAGCTTCCGGTCGCCGCCCTGTCCAGCGGCGACGCCTGGCTCCAAGTCGGCAAGCCCGGCGCCAGCCCCAACCTCGGCGGCATCGACATCGATACCTACGGCGGCTCGCTCGCCAAGGCAGCGGCAGCACTGGGCTACAACGGGATCTCCCCCACCTTCCATTCCGTCACCCCCGGCATGATCGCCGAAGCCCACGCGCTCGGGCTGCCGGTGATCCCGTGGACGGTCAACACCCCGGCGGACATGGAGCGGCTGATGGACCTGGGCGTGGACGGCATCATCACCGACTACCCCACGCGCCTGCGCACGGTCATGGCGGATCGCGCGATGAAACTCCCCACGGCCTACGAACTCAAGGGCTGACGCGCTGATTTACAGGTGCCCGCGTTCTAAGCTCTGGTAACCACGCTGAACCGGCTCCCGCCCTGAAGGCGGGGGCCGGTTCCCTTCGGCTTCGTTGCCGGCGTCGGCGATGCTTTGCGTCGCTGATCGGTGCCGGCTTCCGGCCTAGGCGCGCTGGGAGAGGTTGAGAATGTTGCCCTCGCTGTCCAGGAACCAGGCGGACTTGCCCCAATCGGCGGTGGCAACGCCGTTCTCGGTCTTCAGACCGGGAAAATCGTACTCTTCAAAGACGACGCCGCGGCCCCGCAGATCCTCCATTTCGCGTTCGAGATTGTCCGTTTCCCAGCCCATCTGGGTGTTCTTGGCCGTCCCGGCATTCTCTGTCTGGTAAACGAGGAAGCCCGTTCCGTTGCCGCAGCGGTACATCACACTGTCGTCCTCCATGGATTCGGAGGGTTCCATTCCCAGCTTGTCCCGGTAGAAATCCTTCGCCCTGTTGATGTCCTTCGCGGCGAGGACAGCAATGATGTTTGAATCCTTCAGCATGATGATTTCCTTCTTTGCTTTTGATGTATCGCAGCGATGGCGGTGCTCCCCCCGGTTGCTGGCCCGGAACGTCCTTGTCCGGTGCCCGTGACCGCCCATTGCGCCGAGCCGGGGCAGCCACCTGGGACCGTTCAACGCCGCGCCACCTATCGCCGGCGCGAGGGTCCCCGAAACTTATGTGGCCATTATGGACCGATTCGGGCCTGCGGAAATAGGGGTGCCTGGTATCAGCTGAAGCGTCCTGGGCTGGCCCCGGACGAATTCCCTGCGCACCCCGCAGGCCCCCTAGCACTAAGGTCCAGCGACTCCGCCCAGCACCACGTTCAAAGGTTCCTGCCCGGACTGCAGCAACTCGATCTGCTTCCGGATGAGTCGCGTCATCCACAAGGAACGGGGGCCGGGCCTGGTCATGAGGCATGAAGAGGACGTGATCACGGTGCTGTTCGAGCAGGAGGGCTACAAAACGCTGTCCCGCCAGGCCGTGACGGAAGGCAAGTTGCTGACGCTCGCGACGTGACATGCGGCTGCCAGCCCGGTCTACTTCCGCCGGCGTCCGCAGGATGACAGAGTTGAACAATGAACGAGGAAACCGGCGGGCTGATCCTGAACCTCGAATGCACGCTCGATGCTCCCCCGGAAGAACTCTTCAGGATGCTGACGGAACCGACCGAACTGGTGAAATGGTGGGGTCCACAGGGCTTCACCCTCCCTGCAGCCGAACTGAACCTCACGGAAGGCGGCCACTACCGATTCCGCATGACGCCGCCGGACGGCGAACCGTTCCACCTCTCAGGCGAGTTCCTGGAGATCGATCCTCCATGGCGCCTGGTGTACACGTTCCGCTGGGAGGAACCGACACCAGACGACCGGGAAACCGTCGTCGACCTCTCCCTCGGGAGTACCGGCGAAGCCACGCGACTGGCGCTCTCGCAGGGACCGTTCCTGACGGAAGAGCGGTTGGCCCTGCACCGCAGCGGATGGACTGAGTCGTTCGAGAAATTGCAGACGGTCTTGGAGAGTCGCACCTGAGGATGTTTTTGCCGACGGGACGGCCTGACGTTGCGGAGCCGCACGGCGGGGTGAACCGGCACAGGTAGACGGTAGAAGTTAGCAAAGGGCTCTTCCGGGGAGGAAGAGCCCTTTGAGTTGCGCGTTAGGCAGCCACGGCGCCGATCTGCTGCATGAGGCGCAGGTTGTCCGTGGTGCCCCAGTGCTCGGCAACCTTGCCGTCCTCGACCCGGATGATGTCCGTGCAGTCGAATTCGACGCTCTTGCCCGTTGGTGCGATGCCGGCTAGTTCCCCACGATGGGTACCCGTAAGAACCACGTGGCATGCCTCCATGTTGCCGGCGACCACCTTGGGCTCGATCTCTTTGACCTTGATGTCCGGGAAAGCCGTCCGTATCGTGTCCACGAAGAATTTCACGCCGTCCTTGCCGGGCGGTTGTCCGGGGAGGGCTTCCTCGTGATCGATGTAGGAATCCATCGCCAATTCATCAATGAGGGCGAGATTGCCACTTTCCAAGATGTCCTTGTAAAACCGCTCAATCAGTCCATTTCCTTCCGACATGTCCGACTCCTTGTAGCGCGAGACCGAATTGGATCCCCCAGGCCTGTTGCACCGGCATGACCCGACGGTGCGCCGAGAATTGGTGGGGAGGTGCCAGCGGGGATCGGGCGAAAGGCCCCGTTAAGGCTGAAGATATTCCGGTCCTTCGAGGGAGTCAAGACGCCCCGAGAAGCACCGTTCGGGGCACGGCGACGACACGAAAAAATGCCATGACAGCAAGGGGCCCTTCCGCGGGGAAGGGGGCCCCTTGCCGCGCGAAATTGCTTGCGCGCTAACTAGAGTGCTGCCTTACTCAGGCACGGCGCCGATCTGTTGCATGAGGGTCATGATGTCCGTGGCTCCCCAGTGCTCGACGACTTTTCCGCCGTCGACGCGGATGATGTCGATGCCGCTGAATTTGACGCTGCGTCCGGTGGGCGCGACGCCCATCAGTTCGCCCTGGTGCGTTCCGGTCAGGACCACGTACTGCGCCTCCAGATTTCCATCTATCAGCGCCGGTTCGGTGGTCTTGGCCTTGAGATCCGGGAATGCCGCCCGCATCGTGTTGACGAAGTACCCGACTCCGTCCTTGGCGGGCGATTGCCCGGGTAGGGGGTCGTGATCGACGAAGTCGTCGCTCACCAGTTCATCGATGAGGGCGAGATTTCCATCCCCGATCACCTCTGTGTAGAACCGCTTGATCAATCCAGTCCCGTCAGCCATTTCCGACTCCTTAAAGTGGATGAGACCGCAGCCCAAGTTTCCCACTCCGGCCATGGCACATCAACGGTAAACGCCGGTCGCGCTGCCGCTCCGGCTAGGCTTGTTCACGAGACAGGCTGACCAGGAGGGTCACGTGCCCGGGAGCAAGTGCCCTCATGCTGCGGCGCTGGCCGTGAGCGAAGGAGTGAGCATGCAAGTTCCAACCCTGGTATGGATCCTGACCATCGCCGGGATCGTGGGCCTCCTGGCGTTTGATTTCTTCTTCCACGTGCGCAAGGCACACACACCTACGCTGAAGGAGTCGGCCATCTGGTCGTCGATCTACGTCAGCATCGCCTTGCTGTTCGGCGTCGGCGTCTTGATCTTCGGCGGAACCGACACGGGCACGGAGTACTTCGCCGGCTACGTCACGGAGAAGGCCCTTTCCGTGGACAACCTCTTTGTCTTCCTCATCATCATGGCCAGTTTCCGGGTGCCCCGCGCCGATCAACAGAAGGTGCTCCTGTTCGGGATCGTCTTCTCGCTGATCGCCCGGACCGCGTTCATCTTCCTCGGCGCCGCCCTCATCAACAGCTTCTCCTGGGTCTTCTACATCTTCGGCCTCATCCTGCTGCTCACGGCAGGCAACCTGCTCCGGCCCGATTCCCACGACGACGACTCCGACGGCTTGGTGGTCCGCCTCGCCAAGAAGTTCCTGCCCGCGTCCTCGCACTACGACGGCGACAAGCTCTTCACGGTCGAAAACGGCAAGAAAGTCCTCACCCCGATGCTGCTGGTCATGGTGGCGATCGGCGGGACGGACATCCTGTTTGCGCTCGATTCGATCCCGGCGATCTTCGGCCTGACCCAGAACGTCTTCGTCGTCTTCACCGCGACGGCGTTTTCGCTGATGGGCCTGAGGCAGCTGTTCTTCCTGATCGACGGCCTGCTGGACCGGCTCATCTACCTCTCCTACGGCCTCGCCGCCGTCCTCGGGTTCATCGGGGTGAAACTTGTTCTCCACGCCCTGCACGAGAACACCCTGCCGTTCATCAACGACGGCGAACACGTCAACGTCATCGAGGTCAGCACCGCCACCTCGCTCCTGGTCATCCTAGGAGTCCTCACCATCACCGTCCTGGCCTCCATCTTCAGCCCCAAGGGCCGGGCCAAGAACGCGGTCTCCGGTGCCAAGCGCCACGCCACCGACTACCTGGACCTCAACTACGAGACCGACCTCGCCGAACGCGACAGGATCTTCACCAAGATGGTCAGCGAAGAGGAACAGCTGCGGAAGCTGCCGGAGAAGTACAAGAAGCTCATCCGCAACGAAACCGAGTTCATGGACCTGCTGCGCAGCGCCCATGCGGAGCACGACAGAGCGATCGAACGGCAGACGCAGAACTGACCCAGCCCGGGACTGACGCGGCGGCGGGAGCGGCTGGCCTCAGGCCGCACGTTCCCGCCACAGCAGCGACACCACAAGCACCACCGCGCCGAGGCCCAGCATGACGAACACCATGAGCCCCCAGTTGGCCTGGTTGACGCCGGTGGCGTAGAAAATGCCGATCAGCACCGTGGCCGTGATCGCGCCGAGGTACCGGCAGGTCTGGTAGATCCCGGCCGCCACCCCGCGTTCCTCCGGCCGGGTGGACAAGTACATGCCCTGGCTGGAGGCGAGCCCGACCACCCCGTACGGCACGCCCAGCAGGGCCGTCAGCGCCAGGACCAGGGGGATGGCGAACGACGCCGTCAGGAGCCACATGGCCCCCGACGCGACAATGAGCAGGACGACGCCGGCGATCAGCATCCGCTTCACGCCGAAACGGTCGATTCCGCGGACAGCGAGCGGCGTGACCACCACCGACATCGCTGCCAGCGGCAGCATCAGCAGCCCCACGACGCCGGGATCGTAGCCGCCGGCTTCCTGCAGCAGCTGCGGCAGGCCGAAGAACGCGAAGTAATAGACGCCGCTGAACACCGCGAAGCCCAGGTACACCAGCAGCAGCGGCCGGTTCCGGCCGAGCAGCCGCAGGTCCAGGAACGGCGGGCTGAACCGCAGCTCGCGCCACACGAACAGCACCGTGAGCAGCGTCCCGCCGCCCAGCAGCCACCAGCGGTACCCCGGCAGCACGTCCAGCAGCGCCATCATCACCAGCACCATGGCCCCCAGGAAAGCCAGAATCCCTGGGATGTCCGAATCCCGCACCAGCTCGGAGACCCTGCCCCGTTCACGCCCTTCATCCGCCGGGGCGAACCGCCAGACCAGCAGGATGGCCGCCAGCGCCAGCGGGACGTTGATCAGGAACAGCGCCTGCCAGCCGACCAGGCTCACCAGCAGCCCACCAACCACCGGCCCGACGGCGGCAGCGGAGGTGTTGGCCATCTGGATCCGGCCCAGCGGCCGCGTGGACTTCACGTTTGCCTCCCGTGCCAGCGCCCCGACCATCACGACGGCGCTCGGGTAGGCGGTCGCGGTGCCGAGGGCCATGAAAGCACGGGCCACGCAGAGCAGCGCAAAGTTGGGCGCGAGCGGGGCGACGGCACACGTCACGGTGACCAGGGCCATGCCGAGCATGAACAGCCGGCGCGGCCCGAAGCGGTCCGCCAGCCTGCCCATCAGCGGCTGGCCCGCCGCGGACGTGAGGTAGAACGCGGTGATCACCCAGGTGACCGTGGCGACGTCGAGCCCGAAATCCGCGCGCAGCACCACCAGGGCGACAGCGATCATCGAGGAGTTCAACGGATTCAGCGCCGTGCCGAGGCTGAGTCCGGCGACGGCCAGGCCGGCCCGGGGAGAGTTGCTCACGGCAACAGTCTGTCCCACGGGCCGGCCAGTGACGAACTCCGTGACGCGCGCAGGGTCAGCTCCCGCCGCGAGAGCACCTTTTCAGCGCTGCCGGCGTCAGAGCACCTTGGAGAGGAACGCCTTGGTCCGGTTGTGCTGCGGGTCGTTCAGGATCTGCCTCGGCGGGCCGGCCTCCACCACGATGCCTTCGTCCATAAAGACCAGGGCGTCAGCCACTTCACGGGCAAATCCCATCTCGTGGGTCACCACGATCATGGTCATGCCGCTCCGGGCCAGTTCCTTCATGACGTCCAGCACCTCGCCCACGAGTTCCGGGTCCAGGGCGCTGGTGGGCTCGTCGAAGAGCATCAGCTTGGGGTCCATCGCCAGGGCACGGGCAATGGCTACCCGCTGCTGCTGCCCGCCGGACAAGTGCGCCGGGTAGTGGTCGCCCTTGTCCGCCAGGCCCACCCGCTCCAGCAGTTCCTTGGCCCGTGCCGTGGCGGCGGCCTTCGACAGCCGCTTCACCCGCATCGGGGCCAGGATGATGTTCTCCACGGCCGTCAGGTGCGGGAACAGGTTAAACCGCTGGAAGACCATGCCGATTTCCTGGCGCTGGAGGGCGGCCTCCTTGAGCTTCAGTTCGTAGAGTTTGTCCCCCTTTTGACGGTAGCCAACCAGCTGTCCGTCGACCGAGAGCCGGCCCGCGTCCACCCGTTCGAGGTGGTTGATGCAGCGCAGGAACGTGGATTTTCCCGAACCACTGGGACCCACGATGCACAGCACCTCACCCTGGTTGACCTCCAGGCTGATCCCGCGCAGCACCTTGTTGGAGCCGAAGTTCTTCGAAACCCGGTCCGCAAGCACCATGGGCATGCCGGTCATCCCTTACCTCCAAAATCCGTGCCGAGCGGTGCGCCCGGAAGTGCGCCCGGAGGCGTGCCCGGGGCCGCGAGCGGTCCCGGTTCCGGCGGCACCGGCCCCTTGCCCGTCTTGAGCCGTCCGGTCCCCCGCGAGAACCGCTTTTCGATGAAGTGCTGGCCCACCATGAGGGCCGAGGTGAAGAGCAGGTACCAGAGTGACGCCACAATGAGCAGCGGCACCGGCGTGAAGGTCACGGCGGAAATTCCCCGGGACACCCCGTAGAGGTCGATGCTCAACGGAATCGCGGCCACCAGCGAGGTGGTCTTGAGCATCGAGATCACCTCGTTGCCGGTGGGCGGGATGATGATCTTCATGGCCTGGGGAACCACTACGTACCGCATGGTCTGCCCCCAGGACATGGCCAGCGCCGTCGAGGCTTCCTCCTGGCCCTGGTCCACGGACAGTAGCCCGGCGCGGACGATCTCGGACATGTAGGCGGCCTCGTTCAATGCCAGTCCGATCACGGCCGTGATGAAGAGGTTGGTGAAGATCTCGTTCGGGACGGTGACCCACGGCGCCGTGAACGGGATCCCCAGCGTGAACACGGGGTAGATCAGGGCCACGATGCCCCAGAAGACCAGCTGCACGTACACCGGTGTTCCGCGGAAGACCCAGATGTACAGCCACGCCACGCTTTTCAGCACGGGGTTGGGTGAGAGCCGCATGATGGCCAGCACCAGGCCCAGGACAATCGCGCCCACCATCGCGTAGATGGTCAGCGACAACGTCACCCAGGCGGCCTGGCTGATCCGTCGGTCGAAGATGTATTTGCCCACCTCGGGCCAGCCGTAGTCCGCACGCTGGGCGGCGTCCAGGACGAAGACCGCCAGCATGAGGGCCAGGACCACCGCCACCAGGATCCGCCAGGGGTGCCGCAGCGGGACCGCGACAATCGGCGTCGGCTCGTCGCCGTCGTGTTCGACGACGACGGCGGCCCCGGAGTTGGCGTTTCCGCCGGCGGCGGTTCCTGTCCCGGCTGCCTCAGCGTTCCGTGCGCTGCGCCGGGTCTGTTGCCCGGGAGCCGGCTCAGTCATCCTGTCGGTTTCCGGCTCGCTCATGGGTGGTCACCCTTTGGCTGCCACGTTGAGCGCCGCCGTCTTGACTCCACCGGATTCCACGCCCCACTTGGACAGGATCTTGTTGTACGTGCCGTCGTCCATCAGCGACTGGAGTGCCTTCTGCAGGACCGGGGTCAGGGCGCTGTCCTTGGCCACGGGCATCCCGTAGGGAGCCACCTCGAAGGCGTCACCGGCGGTCTGCAGCTTGTCCTTGGTCTTGGAGATCGCGTAAAGGGTCACCGGCGAGTCGGCACTCATCGCGTCAACCTGGCCCACCACCAAGGCGTTGGTGGCCTGGTCCTGCGCATCGTACTTGAAGATGGTGATGGCGGCCTTGCCGGCGTCGGTGCACGCCTTGGACTTCGCAGGCACCTCGTCGGTGTCCTGGTAGGTGGTTGCCTGGACGGCGACCTTGAGACCGCAAGCGTTGTCCGGGTCGACGGTCTTGCCCTTCGGGGCGGCCCACTGGATGCCGGCGGAGTAGTAATTTATGAAATCCACCTGCTTTTCGCGTTCCAGGGTGTCGGTAAAGGAAGACACACCGACGTCGTCCTTACCGGCCTTCACCGCCGGAAGAATGTTGTCGAAGGTGCCGATGTCGAATGTGACCTTCAAGCCCAGGACTCCGCCCAGCGCGTTGGTCAGGTCCACGGCCCAGCCGGCCGGCGCACCGTTTTCGTCCTTGAATTCGTTGGGCGGGTAGTTGTTCGCCATTCCGACGTTGAGGACACCGGCGGACTTGATCTTCTCCGGAAGCGACGCCGCAATAGAGTCATTCTTCTTCACCACGACGGCGTCTGCCGCTCCGGAGGCGCCGGGTGTGGCGGCGGGTTCGCTGTTGTTGACACAGCCTGAAAGCGACATTGCCGTGACGACGGTAAGAACGGGAAGCAGGTATCGAGTGCGCATGGATTCCTTAGTTGATCAGGGATTCTTGGGACTGCCGCGACTTTGCGGACAGGCACGGTGTTCCGAATTGTTTTGACGCTAATGCACGGAGCCTGAGGCTGTTATTTCGAGGACTCCGGGGAAACGACGGATGTCGCGAAGAATTTCCCCGCCCCGTGCCTTCAATTCGGGAATGCTGGAAACGCCCACCTGCGTCATCGTACGCCGGAGTTTATCCGTTCGAGGCGACCTCTGCGCTGACTTGAGCTGCGGCGGAGACGCGATCGACGCCGGGACGCGCCTGTTCGTCTGGCGGCAGTTGTGGGCACGACACAACCAGGAGCCCTACCGCGCGGGCTTGAGACGTCAGGTTTTGATTTTCGCCACCGTCATGAGGATTGCCGAGTCTTCCTCCGCTTCCAGGCTGTGCAGCCCCTCGGGCACGATCAGGAGATCACCGGCTTTGCCCTGCCAGGATTCCTTTCCGGACTGCAGCCGGACGCAGCCCCGGAGCACATAGACGGTGGCTTCGCCGGGATTCTGGTGCTCACTCAACTGCGTGCCGGCCTTGAACGCCATGACGGTCTGGCGAAGGACCTTCTCGTGGCCGCCGAACACCGTGTCAGCGGCCCGGCCGCTGCCTGCCGCGAGCGCCGCAGTCATTTGCTGACGGGCCAGGGCTTCGATCGAGATTTTCTGCATGGGCCCACCGTACCCACAATCGTCCGCCGTGCCGAGGGTCCTTTGTCCCCAGGCGGGCTTCAGTAGACCACTCTGAAGGTACTGAATCCACCCGTGGCCGGGGAGATCCTTTCCTCGACGTTTTCCACCAGCCCCGGCGCATCCGTTGACCGCAGCCAGCGCCGGAACTCAAGCACCACAGTCTGCGGCCCCTCCGCGACAATGCCAACCGAGCCGTCGTCGTTGTTCCGGACCGTGCCGGTCAGCCCGAGCTGCTCGGCCTTGCGCACGGTCCAATACCGGAAGCCGACGGCCTGCACTGTTCCGTCCGCCCTCGCCGTCAGCCGGACACGCTCCCCGGATTCCACGCCTGGAAATTCAGCCATGATCCCAATGTAACGCCGGCCGCCAGCGGCGCCAGTCCCCAGACAAGGGACCTTCGCCCCTTACCCCGGAGAGCGTCCCTGTCGCAGTCTGTTACGACACCTCCGGCCCCCTCGCACACTCCGCCAGAGCGCCGGGACGCCTGAAAGGACAAGACGATGGCAGGCCAATTCGAACTCTTCACTGATGCAGAGTCACGCGTCCGATTCCGGTTGCTCGCCGCGGACGGAACCGTACTGGCAGTGTCCAGGGCCTACGAAGACAAACGCGCTGCAGCCGACGGGATTATGGCGGTCCGCGAATGCGCCGGCACGGGCTTGATCAGGGAAGACCGGACAACGCCCTGGGGCAGCACGGCCTGGACCAGGAGCAGCAGGGTGCCGCAGCATCGCCGTCGCCGGCACTTCCCCGCGGGTCAGTGAGCGGTCCGTTCAGTCAGCGCGGTTTACTAAGCGGCCCGTTGAGAGCCGTCACTTCTAGTCGGGCGCGACCGCGTCATGCTTAGCTGCGTTCCAGAGAAGGACGCCCAACACCACTGTGGCCGGCGTCCAGATCATCCGTTCCACCAACGACGGCGACGCAAGATTCATCACGGCTCCGACGGCCATCAGCCCGGCCGTCGCGTACGTCAAGCGCCGGCGCAGGGCGGGCGCCACCAACGAAGTTCCGGCGGCCGCCGCGAGCACGAGGTACACCCCGGCCGCGCCCGCGCTGGACATGCGCATGGAATCGGGCAGGCCCCCCGGATTCCCACCGCCATAGGCGGCTGATCCCCATGGCGCCCCGAGGGCCAGGGCCCCCTGGAATCCGGCGACTCCCAGAAAGAGGACCGCGGCTGCCTTCCCGGCCCGGCCAGCGCTGGCACGCCCCGCGCCGGTATAGCCAACGCCGGTCCCACCTGCGGGCGTCCGGTTCGCAAAATGCCGGGTCGCCACAGCTTTCAAATCCATCACAGATCCTTCTCTCCTGAGCGCCTGGCTCGTAGCAACTGCTTCTATCTTCCAGATATAACCTATCTGGAAGATACACTAGTCGCTGAGGACCATCCCTGGCTAGCAGTTCACGAAGGAGTACTAATGGCACGCTCGGACCAGACCCAGACCGCCGTTCTTGGCGCCCTGAGCATCATGCCGATGTCCGGATACGCGCTCAGGGAAGAAATCAAGAACACGCTGGGGCACTTCTGGAGCGAGAGTTTCGGTCAAATCTATCCCGCACTGGCAGAGCTGCAGCGTACTGGACTCGTGGAGCGCCCGGACGCCGAAGGCCGGTCCTCGAGCTACCGGATCACGGCCGCCGGCACGGCCCGGCTCCGCGAACTCCTGGCCGAACCGCCCCAGATGGGCAAGCCGCGAAACGGGGTGCTGCTGCGTCTCTTCCTCGGCCGCGAGCTTGGTCCGGAAGCGTGCCGCCAGCTGGTGCTGGAGACGAAAGCCCAAGCCGAACGGCAGCTTGCCGCCATGAATGAAGCCCGTGCCGAGTTGTCGGGCGGGCATCTCGGGGAGAACACGCCCTATGCGCTGATCACCGTCGCCGCCGGCGAACACTCCGCCCGGGCCAGCATTGACTGGGCTGAGGACGCCTTGGCGATCCTCGCCGGCCTGGATGGGGCGCCGGCTACTTCCCCGCCGGCCGCAGGGACGTGATCATCGTCCGGATGTCCTGGTACTCCGGAGTCGCCGCATAAAGTTTGGCCTTCTCCAGGTACGGCAGCGACGGGTCACCCGGCGTCGTGTTGTTCTCGGGGTTGTAGGCGGCCCCGAACAGGGCGCCGCTGGGCGGCCACAGGAACAGATGGAACATGGGACAGGCCGTGTTCCCGGTCTCTTGCGGCATCATGGTGATTCCGTATCCGGCGATGGTGGGCGGGGACGCCTGCGCGGCGGTGCTGTCTCCCCTGGCCTCGAAGACGTAGCGCGGCACCGGGGCATCGGCCGCCCCGCCCTCCGCCAGCGCCTGCAGGAGCTCTGAGTCGAACACCTCGTACGGATATTGCTGCGTGCACTCGGCCCCGGTGACGACGTTGGTCCGCAGGCTCGCCATCGGCTTTCCCGCCTCATTGATCACGTCCACGAACTCACCGCCGAGGGGCATCTCCCCGGCGGGGTCCCGCACCGTCCAGTCGGCAGGAAAGTCGAAGGACAGCCCGCCGTCCGTCGTCGTGAAAGTCTTCCAGCCCGACGACGGCGGCGCGGTGCCGGCTGCCGAGGTGGTTGCCGGCTGCGGTGTCGTCGTATCGGGCGGCGGCCCGGGCTGCGCACCGCAGGACACCAGCAGCAGGGCGAGGCAGATCATGCCGGTGAACGTGCCGCCGGACTTCCTGGCATCCATCAGGTCCCCCACCTTCAGCCGCACGTCCCGCTGGCCCGCTACTTCTCCGCCGGCCGGAGCGAGACGATGACGGCTTTGACGTCCTGGTACTCGTCCGTTTCCGTGTAGGCCTCCGGGGTGTCAGTATTCGGCGGGTACCCGGGCGGCATTTGGAAGGGACTGTAGACGCCGCCGAACACGGCACCGCTTGGCGGCCACGCGAAGAAATGCGAGATAGGGCAGGCCGAGGGGCCGGTCGGTTCCGGCGCGGAGGTGATCCCGTACTCCAGGGTATCCATTTTGGACTGATCCGTTGCGTTGGGGTTGGACCGGCCCTCAAACAGGAAGTTCGGCACTGCGCCTCCGTGGGCCAGTGCCGGAAGCGGCTCCAAGTCGAGCAAGGAATACGGGTATTTCTCCGCACATGCCGCCGAAGTAGCCGTGTTGGTCTGCAACGTGGCCATCGATTTGCCGTCCCGGTTCAGGACCTCCACAAAGATTCCGCCGGGCGTCGCCTCGGCTGCCCGGTCCTTGATGGTCCACACCGCCGGGTAGTCGAACATGAACTGGCCGTCCGCCGTCGTATAGGTCTCCCAGTTGTCCGATGCGGATTCAGTGGGCTTCGCCGTTGGATTCGGGGTCGCCGCCGCGGAGCCTGTGGGGGCGGACGTCGCCGGCGCTGACTTGGCCGGCGCGGAGCTGGACTGCGGACTCCGCTCTGCGAGCGTCGACGAACTGGGACTCGGGGCTACGGCGGGGGGAACGCATGCCGCCAACACAACGGTCATAAGGAATGCTGCAGAAACGGCCGTGCCGGCAAGTCGAGCTCGGTGCATGTAGCCCTCCCCCATGGGGTGCAAGTAGTTCGACTATTCTCGTTTGTCCGTGACCGCAGAGTAGGGCCGTTGGACCCCTTGCGGCGGGACGGCGGACCGTTTGCCCGCCCGGGGGCCAAACAGAAGCGACGGCGTGATGCTTCCCACGTTGACATCGCGCCGATTTCAGTTGATCGCGGAAGCTTGCTAGAGCTTAAGTAATGCATGAGTCCCTGATCCCCGCAATGCCGTTCCTGGCTATGGCTCTCGCCATTGTTGCCGGGCTGGTCCTGTCCTGGCTGGTGCGCCGGATTGTCCTCCGGCTCAACCGCAAGAACCCTGAGCTGGGCGAGACGTCCCGGGTGGCGCGGCTGCCGTTGCGTTTGGCGCTCTGCCTGGTGGGCGTGCGGATCGCCCTGGCCATGACCACCGAGGACGTCGAGTGGCGGCGCAACGTGGACCACCTGCTGGTGATCGTCCTCATCGCCACTGTGGCGTGGCTTGCCATCGCCATGCTGCTTATCATCGAATCCATCGTGCTGACGCGGTACCGGGTGGACGTCGCGGACAACCGCCGCGCCCGCCGGCTCCGCACGCAGGTGATCCTGGCCCGGCGGATCGGCGTCGCCCTGATCGCGTTGGTGGCCCTGGGCAGCATGATGCTGACCTTCCCCGCGATCCAGGCCCTCGGCGCCGGACTGCTCGCCTCCGCCGGCGTCATCTCGATCGTGGCCGGGCTCGCCGCGCAGACTTCCCTGGTCAACGTCTTCGCCGGCATCCAGCTCGCCTTCACGGACGCGATCCGCGTCGACGACGTGGTGGTGGTCCAGAAGGAATGGGGCCGGATCGAGGAGATCACCCTGACGTACGTGGTGGTCCACATCTGGGACGACCGGCGGCTGATCCTGCCCTCGACGTACTTCACCACCACCCCGTTCGAGAACTGGACCCGGCGCCAGTCGGAAGTCATGGGAACCGTGGAGTTCGACTTGGACTGGCGTGCCCCGCTCGAGGAGATGCGGGCGGAACTGAAAAAGGTTCTGGCGGGTACGGAGCTGTGGGACGAGCGGGCGGGGGTCCTGCAGATCACCGATGCCACGGCAGGCTTTGTCCGGGTCCGCATCCTGGTCAGCGCCGCGGACAGTGCCTCGCTCTTTGACCTCCGCTGCCTGATCCGCGAGGAACTGGTGCTGTTCCTGCAGCAGGAGCACCCGACGGCGCTGCCGCACGTCCGGCTCGAGTCGTTGCCTGCGGCCGCCGCTGACTCCGTCCCGCCCGGGGCCAGGTCCGGGACGAGGCGCCCGGGCAAGCTGGTGGCCGCGGACGAGCCCTCCCGGCACCCCTCGGACCCGCACGATTCCCAGCTGTTCACCGGATCCATCGAGGCCGTCCAGCGATCCCGGGCCTTCTCCGGCCCCGGCGAGGACGTGTTCGAGGACCGCGACAAGAGCATCGCCGCGCAGAACTGAGGGGGTCTTCCCAGCCCACGCTAACTGGTCGATAATCAGACGTTGGCGGGACCGCGGCAACCGGCCCCGCCACAACCTGCCGGACCAGCTGAGGAATCCCACATGACAGTCGAACAAGCACCCGCGGAATCCCTTGGGACCGCTTCCCGCGACTGGTTCCAGGGCGCCGTCGTCTATCAGATCTATCCGCGCAGCTTTGCCGATTCCAACGGCGACGGCATCGGTGACCTCCGCGGCATCATCAGCAAGCTGGATTACCTGCAGCGGCTGGGCGTCGACGTCGTCTGGCTGTCCCCGATCTACACGTCACCGCAGGACGACAACGGCTATGACATCAGCGACTACCGCAACGTGGACCCGCTCTTCGGCACGCTTGAGGACCTGCAGGAACTGACCGACGGCCTGCACACGCGCGGCATGAAGCTGGTCATGGACCTCGTGGTCAACCACACCTCGGATGAGCACCCCTGGTTCGTGGAATCCCGTTCCTCCAAGGACAACCCGAAGCGCGGCTGGTACATGTGGCACCAGCCCAGGGACGGTGCGGAGCCCAACAACTGGGGCTCGGCCTTCTCCGGGCCGGCCTGGGAGTTCGACCAGGCCACCGGCGAGTACTACCTCCACATCTTCTCGAGGAAACAGCCCGACCTGAACTGGGAGAACCCCGACGTCCGGGCCGCCGTCCACGACATGATGAACTGGTGGCTGGACCGGGGCGTGGACGGCTTCCGGATGGACGTCATCAACTTCATCTCCAAGACCCCCGGACTGCCGGACGGGCCGAAGGCGGACGGTAAGCTCCACGGCGACGGCACCCCGTTCTACATCAACGGCCCCCGCATCCACGAGTTCCTGCAGGAGATGCACCGCGAGGTGTTCGCCGGCCGCCCCGGCCGGCTGCTCACGGTCGGTGAAATGCCGGGCGTGACGGTGGAGGAGGCCATCCTGTTCACCGATCCCGCCCGGGGCGAGGTGGACATGGTCTTCCAGTTCGAGCATGTGGCCCTGGACCAGGAGAACGGCAACAAGTGGCGGCCCAAGAAACTCAAGCTCACCGAGCCCAAGCAGACCCTGGGGCGCTGGCAGGAGGGCCTGGCCGAGCGGGGCTGGAACAGCCTGTACTGGGGCAACCATGACCAGGCCCGCGCGGTGTCGCGCTTCGGTGACGACGGCGGGTACCGCGAGCTTTCCGCCAAGATGCTCGCCGGTATCCTGCACCTGCAGCGCGGCACGCCCTACGTCTACCAGGGCGAAGAACTCGGCATGACGAACATGACGTTCGGGGCGATCAGCGACTACCGCGACATCGAGGTCCTCAACCACCACCGCGAAGCCACCACCCACCTTGGCCACACGGACGCCGAGGTGCTTGCCGCGCTCGCGCCGCTGAACCGGGACAACGCACGGACCCCGGTGCAGTGGGACGCGTCCCGGAACGCCGGGTTCACCACCGGCGCGCCCTGGATCGCGGTCAACCCGAACGCCAACCACATCAACGCCGCCGCCCAGGTGGAGGAGCCGGACTCGGTCTACAGCTTCTACCGCAGGGTAATTGAGCTCCGGCACGCGCAGCGTGTCATTTCGCACGGAGACTTCGGTATGCTCCTGCCCGACGACGAGCATGTGTACGCGTTCACCCGGTCGCTGACCGAACCCGGTTCCGACGGGTCCGCGGACCGCACGGAGTTGCTGGTGCTGGGCAATTTCTCCGGCGCGGAGTGCGGCGTCGAGCTCGGCGAGGAGAGCTGGGGCGGTGCAGACCTGGTGCTGGGGAACTACCCGTCCGACGGCGGTGCTGCCGCGGGCGGTGCTGTTACGGGCGGCCCGTCCACGGCGGACCCGATGCGCCTGCGGCCGTGGGAGCTGAGGGTCCTGCGCCGGAGCAGCCGCCGTTGATCGCCACACCATCAGATCGACACAAACAGGATTGTCAACCAAGCGAAGGAGCCCGGCATGACCATTCCACCGCCACACGAACCTGAGCCGTTCCCGCCGGAACCGGGCCCCACGACGCCGCCGACCGAGCCCGGGGACCCGATCCCGCCGGAACCGGGCCCCGTCACTCCCCCGGCGCCGATTCCGCCGCCAGGCCCGGCGCCCACCCCTGGGCCCGTTCCGGGACCTGGGCCCCTCCCGATTCCGGACCCGGGACCGGTCCCGCCGCGACCGGATCCCACGCGTTTCTAGCGACGTTCAGCCCGCGGCAATGCCGTGGAGGAAGTTCCGCACTTCCGTGTTGAAGGCGTCGGGCGCTTCCATGTGGGCCAAGTGCCCGACGTCGGGGATCACCGAGAGCCTTGAGCCCGGAATCTGGCGGTGCAGCTCGTGGGCAACGTTCAACGGGGACCGCTGATCGTCCGCGCCGTACAGCAGGAGCGTGGGGATGTCGATGGTGGGCAGCACCGGGCGGTAGTCCGCCCGGCCACTGGCTGAGAGCAGGGCCCGCATTCCTGCCGGGCGGACGTCTGCCATGATCCCGGAGACTTCGGCAACCACGGCGGGATCCGCCTTGTCAGTGAAGAGCGACGGCAGCCACTCCGCGACGAATGTCTCCGGAGGCTGATCAATCTCGGCCAGCACCTGGGCGTACCGCCGCTCCACTTCCTCGGGCGGCAGGGAGCCGGCCCAGCCGGCGTAGGCGGAGGCCAGGACCAGGGACGCTGGCAGCCCGGGATACCCGCGGAAAAGCTCCAAGGCAACCATGGAGCCCCAGGACAAGCCCAGGAGGTGCGGCTTCTCCGGAACTGCCGCACGCAGGAATCCGGCGGTGACGGCCCCGAGTTCCTCGGCGGAGAAGTCCGGGACGGGGTCGTCCGACGCGCCGCAGCCCGGAGCGTCCCAGGCAAATACCGTGAAGTCGTCCGAGAGCCCTTCGAGCTGCGGACGCCAGATCCGGCTGTCCTCCCCGACCCCGTGGAACAGGACCAGCGGCGGCCCCTGGCCAACCCGCTGATAGGCGATCCGCAACCCGTCCAGCTCAACGGTTTCCATGAGCCAATGCTAGGCCGGTCCGCCGCGTCCGGGCAGGTTCAGGACGCGCAAAGCCGCCCGCGACGCGCAAATGACCCTCCGACACCCGAATACCGGTGTCGAAGGGTCATTTGCGCGTCGCCAGGACGATTCGGTGTCGGCGCCTACGGCAGGACGATGTCGCGGGTCCGGTGATCGTAGTGGATCACGAGGACGCCGCCGCCGTGGTGCACCTCGTGGTTGGGCCCGTCGAAGGCCCCGAAAGCGCCGTAGTTTTCATCCCAGGACCGGTTCAGGGCGATCTTGAAGGTGTAGAAGCCGGCCGGAATGTCCGCGGCAATCTTCCACAGTTGGTCCACCTGGTCCAGTTCCATCTGGGACTGGTCGTACTGGGGTGCCCAATTGGCCGGCGCCCCCAGCAGGATGTTGAAGTCACCGGCAACCGCGACGGCGTCCGGCTGCTCGACGGTTTCAGTGCTGACAGCGGAGGCTGCCGGTGCCTGGGCTGCGGCCGGAGCCGCGGCGGGGGCTTTGTCCGCTGCCTTGCGCTTCCGGACGACCTTGGCGACAGGGGCCACGGCTTCTTCGATCAGCTTGGCAGCCTTGCCGGCCACCTTGGCCGTTTTCGACGACGCCCCGCTGGCTGACGCTGCCTTCGCGGCGGGTTTCCCGGCCGGGGCAGCCGGCAGCGGGGTGTCGCCCGGTACCGGAGTGCCGGCGTCGAGCGCTCCGGCGAAGGCCGTCGGCTCGGCGAAGGCGACGGTGGCGCGCTGGCCGTCGTCGGTGATGGACCAGCCGGAACGTCCCTTGACCAGCCAGCCGGCCTTGACCAGCTTCGCGGTGGCGGTGGTCAGCGTCTTATGGCCGCGGGGAATTCCGCCGCTCAGGAGGTCACGTTCATGATCATTGAGAGGTACGCGCACGATTGCCTCGCCCAGCACGGCTCCGGCATTCAGTTTTTCGCCCGTCCACACCCCCTCCGTCAGGACATCCAGCACGGCTTTCAGCCGAAGGTTGGTGTTTTCCGCGGTGTTCGCGCCCATGGGTCTCCTTTAGAAGCAATTGATCCACCTGCATTTTGCCAAGGATGTGGGTCTTTTTGCGAGTGGAAACCATTAACTCCGTGCGTCGTGACCCACTATGACAGCCCGAATGGGGGTGCGCGGGGGACCAACGCACCCGTACCCGCGAGTAGCTTACCGCTCGAAGAGGTTCCTGCTCCCAGGACTACTCTGCCCGGGGCAGGATTCAGGACACCCCCGGGCGGACAATGAGCCCCATAGCCCTGCTCCACTGGCCCTGTTCCCACCGGAGCCGTCATGCCGCGATTCAAGGTCTGGCTGCAGCATCACCGTCTGCCGGCGTTCTTCGTCCTTGCCTTCTCGATTTCCTGGTCGTCCTGGCCCCTCTTCGCCGCCGGGCTGATGCCGCAGATGGAATTCCTGCCTATCGGCCCGCTGGCCGCGGCAGTGATCGTCATCGCCCTCGCCGAGGGCAGGCCCGGGTTCAAGGTCTGGGGACGCCGGCTGATCAGGTGGCGGGTGGGCTGGGCCTGGTACGCCGTGGCCCGCCTGCTCCCGGCGGCGCTGGCGCTGCTGACGGGACTCACGAACATGGCCCTCGGCGCCGCCGCACCAGGTCTGGCCGACGTGACGGGGTCCGGGCTCCTGGCGTTTTTCGCCCTGCGCCTGGTCAATCCTGTTCGGGCGGCTCAGCCTGATCGGGCTCCCCTCGACCTTTGCGATTACCTTCCTCTACGTCCGGCTGTTCAACCGCACGGGCGGCAGCGTGCTGCTCACGTTGCTCTTCCACAACAGCCAGGGAACGTTCACCGTGGGCTCGTTTGGTTTCGCCGGGGCAAAGGCCGGCCGGGCGGAGCTCATCTACTTCGTGGTGCTTGTCCTTGCCGTCCTGGCCACGGTCCTCGCCGACCGGGACGCCTGGCGCACGGCGCCCCGATCCGCCGTCGACCACCTGCATCTGCCCGCCGGGTCCGATCAGCTCCGCCGCTAAGGAGGGACCATGTCCTCACCCCTGCCGTCCCATGCCGGGCCGATTGCCCTGGCGATGGCGGCCCTGGGCTGGTGGATCCTGCGCACGCAAAATCGGGGGCCTGCGAATACGCCAGCCCCCGCAGCACCTCCGGCTAGCGGTGGTGCATCACGTTTTTACTGCCTACTTCTTGACGAGAGCGTTGCCGTAGCCAGCGTCGCACTTGCCGTCATGGATGACGCCCGCACCCGATGCCACAACGTAGTTGCTGACCGGGTTGAAGACGGCGGTGTTCACGTTGGTCACCTTGCCGGCGCAGTTGTCGGCACCGGAGGCGTTCATGCTCTGGCCGCCGATCCACATGTCGATCCAGGTGGTGGAGTTGCTGCCCTCAACGCTGGTTCCCTGGTGGCACGGGCCGTTCTCGGGATCGTTGCCGTCGCCGCAGGTGTCCTCGACGATGAAGTAGCGGCGAACGTCCGGAAGGTAGATCTTCGTGCCGGCCGGGTAGTCCAGCACGTCCTTGCCGGAAGCGAGGGAGTGGCCCACGGCGATGGTGATCGGGTCTTCGAACGTGCCCGTTCCGCCGGCCGTCTTGTGCAGGACGGGGTAGCTGATGGTCGCCGAGCCGACGGGGGTGTTGTTGTGACTTTCAGCGATAAATGGCGGTATTTTCACCGCGCTATTTGGCGCACGGAGCTGTCCGCAAGGGGATGGCGAGTTCAATCGGTCGTTGCAACACCCCTTTTATTGTGAGGTGTTGCCCATGTTGTCGAAGAAGGAACGGATCGAAAAGGAGGCCCGGTTCTGGGTGTTAATGGCCCAGGGCTCGACGCTGATCGCGGCGTGTTGTTATGCCACCAACGCCGGCGGTTCTGGCGACGATCCCCTCGGCGCGGACCGTTAGTCCTAGATTGCGGTTGTTGGAGGCACGGCAAAGGATGCCGACGGACTCTTCCTCGGAACAGCGGTTCTCAGCCATGATCATCCCGCGAGCCACATCGATTGTATCGTTCGCACCGCACCCGGGGAAGCCGATCCGGACGCCTCATCCGGAAAGGAGGACTTACCGGTCCTGGCGGGTGACAGCAGCTTCGCTGCCCGTCATCCAACGACCTTTAGGGTATTCTGCGCAAATCACGGGATGGGTTGAAGCCGCCGAGAGCCTCCCGCCGGCATCTGTTAGCCCAATGCGCGTCCACCGGGGCCCAAAGTTCCCGGCCGTGGCTTCAGCCATTCATCCCCGTGCCAGAGCAAGGGGGCGGAGGGATTCCCGTCGAGCGGGTGTCGGAATAGAGTTGGCCATGGGCCGGTTCCAGCCCGGCGCTCATCCCTCTAGCAGTGGAGAGAACAAAATGACTGAAGCAACAGCACACACATCCGGTACGGCGGGCACCGCGGCGAACCGTTCAATCCGTGACTGGGCGGACCTTGCAGAGGAAATGTGGTCCTACCTGACGGGCAAGGGCGCGGCGATCAACTATGAGTTCGTCGACATGACAGTGGAGGTACCAAGGGACATCGGGCCTGATGCACCCCGGGCGACCTGGAAGCTCAACGGAAGCCTCCGCGTGACGACCAGCGACAAGGACGCGGCGGGTTCCGGCGAGAACCGGCGCTAAGATGGCACCCCGAGTCAGGATAGACGCCGATCTGGAGTTCTCACTGACTGAACCATCAGGCGGCGGAACCTCCGGCTCGGTGCAGGCGGCCGAGACTGAAGTACGGGTCACCTTCAGCAGCCTGGATCCGTCCATGGTGCAGCGGATGCCGTCGCTGCGGCAGGTGCGGCCCCTGGCCAAGATGCTCGCCGAAAAGGGACTGACGATCGTGGTGGAGGGCCCGCAGGGCCCCATCGTGAGCCTCGGGGCCATCAACCGCACCGGAGCGCAGCGGCTGCTCACCGGTTCCGCGCATATCCGGCTCGGGAAGGTCGGCGCCCTCGCTCCCTTTGCCAAACACGGCCGGCGACCCCGGGCGCCGGGCTTCTCCTTGCTTCCGCCAGCAACTCTCTTCCCGCTACTTCCGACCGTCAGACGCAGGATTGTCCGCCGGATCACCACCACCCATCACACCCGGGGCAGCGGGCGTCCGCGTCTGATTTTCATTCAGGATTCCGCCACGTGGAACGGCCAGGTACCGCGCGAATTCGATCTTATTGGGGAGCGGACCAGTATCGGTAGCAGCCCCTCAGCTGACCTCCAGCTGCCGGGGCTCGACCCTGTCCACGCGGAAATTGTCCACAATGACAGGGACGAGTACGTCCTGGTCCGGCGCGGCGTGGTCACCGGCAGCTTTGGGCCTTCCGGCAGCTCAGTCCTGCGCACGGGTACCCGGCTCCAGATGGGGCCATGGCGCCTTGCCTACTTCCGGGAAGAGTTCGCCGATCACGGGAGGCCGTTCGGTGGCCGGAGCGGCGGGGAATTAGCCTATCAGCGCCCCCAGCTGGATCCACGCACCGGCCTGACGGAACGGGACGGATCCTCAGGAATCAGCTAGTTCTCGACGCTCCTCGTCACTGATCTTCTCCAGAAATTTCCTCCCCCTTGCCAAGGTAGTCAGGCCTCCGTCGGCCAGCGGTGTCTTCGAGGGTGTCCATCCAGTCGTACCCGTCCCCGGCCCGGCTGTCGGCGGGAAGGATCGGGGCAGTGACCGGTTCGGCGGTGTCGCCGGTAAGGGTGTGGATCATTGTTTGGGTGTTCATGAAGTGATGCTCCGTTTCGCTCGGGCGGGGCGGGCTCCTGGCCTACCGGCTATCCCTCTCCCCCACCATGTTTTGCCTGCTGGCGGAGCATCGCGTAGCCCGACGGAGCCGGGGCAACCCGCAGGGCAAGCAGCGGACGGGTTGGGGGAGGAAATAAGCGCAGCGCCGAGCACAACTCATTGGCTGCGCGGCCGTCCGGAGGACGGTTGTGCCGGCGGAGCGGGCACGTAGGATCCAACGGACAGCAGCAAAAAAAGGAAAAGGCTTGTGCTGTCCGAGCGCAGCGAGGCCCGTTTCGTTCTTCTCGCGGAGCCTTAGAGTCTGGTGGCGTCGTCCACCCATGTGGGCGGTTCGGATTCGTTGCTGTGCCACTCTGAGGGGGCCGTGCCGGGACGGAGGACGTCGTTCAGCCAGTAGGTCTCGTCGGGGTTCCAGCCTGCGAGGACTGTGCCGGACTGACCGACGGCGAGGTATCGCCCGGCGGTCGTGAGATAGCCGGGGACGGTGAGGTGAACGCCGTCGTGCCTACTGCCACAACGCCTACCGTGCCGAACGCGACATGGGCGTCTTCTCCTACCTCAAATAAGGGAGCCTGACCATGAATACCCCAATTGTCGCAGAACTGTTCCTGCCCTCCCCCGCGGTCAGCGCCTTCTCGCTCGGGCCGCTGACCATCCGCTTCTACGCCCTGTGCATCCTCGTCGGCGTCTGGCTCACCGCCCGCCGGCTCCGGGCCCGCGGCGGCACCACCTCCCAGACCCTGGACATTGTGACCTGGGCGGTACCCTTCGGCATCCTCGGGGGCCGGCTCTACCACTGAGGTGTACTACTGATGTGAGACACAGTTTGAAAGGATTGTGCCCATGTCTTCCCGTCCCACCTATTCCGATGAGTTCAAGGCCGATGCCGTTAGCCTGGTCATTTCCTCCGGCCGTTCGCCCGCTTCGGTAGCCCCCGAACTGGGGATCTCCGTGACCGCGCTAAAGCGGTGGGTGCAACTGCACCGGGAAGGACAGAGCGGTGCCCGTGGCACACCGGATGATCCGGTTGATCCCGCGAAATACAAGGCGTTGGAGGCCCGGCTGCGGGAAGTCGAAAGGGAAAATGATTTCCTGAAAAAAGTGTCGGCGTTCTTCGCCAAAGAACAACGGTAGAGGACCTTTACCGGCTGGTTCAGGAGAAGAACGCCGAATTCCCTGTGGCCTGGATGTGCGCCCGGCTGGGCATTCCACGGGCCTCGTACTACAGGTGGCTGGACCAGAAGGAATCAGCGACGGCTGCCCGGCACCGGGAGCTGACCGGACTGGTGAAGGCGATGTTCGATTCCTCGGACGGGACCTTCGGCCACCGGATGGTCCACACCAAACTTGCCTCCACCGGTGTGGAGGTTTCCGTGGGCACGGTCGCTGCCATCATGGCCGAGAACGGCTGGGCGGCCAAGCGGATGCGCGCGTTCAAACGCACGACAATCCCCTCGGACCCGGACAAGGTCTTCGCGGACCTCATCGGCCGGGACTTCACCTCGAACGCCCCCGGCACGAAGCTCGTCGGGGACATCACCTACCTTCGTACCGGCGAGGGCTGGCTCTACCTGGCCACCGTCATCGACCTGTGCACCCGCATGGTCGTTGGCTGGGCCATGGCCGATCACATGCGCGCCTCCCTCGTCACGGACGCGTTGAAAATGGCCAGAGACCGCGGACACCTGGCACCGGATGCAATTTTCCATAGTGACCGCGGCACGCAATACACGTCCAGGGAAATGGGCGCCTGGTGCACCGGCAACGGCGTCCGGCAGTCGATGGGAGCCACCGGGGTCTGCTGGGACAATGCCGTCGCCGAGTCGGCGTTCTCCTCCCTGAAAAACGAGTTCTACCACCACCACAGCTTCGCCACCCGCCAGGACGCCCGCCGGGCGACCATGCGCTATATCGAGGTGTTCTACAACCGCTGGCGGCCCCACACCAACAACGCCGGCCTGCCGCCAGCGACAGCAATGGCGAAATTCACCACCCACCAGCAGCCGCTACCTGCGGCCGCCTGACCAAAACGAAACTACGCGACTGTCTCACATCCTTGACACACCTCACTTGACACACCTCACAGAAAGGTTTGGCCTATCTGCACCGTTTCTGACCGGAGGACGCATCCTCGGTTTCTGCGCTGTCATCGCCGGGAGACTCTTCAGGCGCTCAGCTCTTGAGATTGAGCGCATCGCCGACGGGGCGTCCGTAAGGTAAGGCTCAACGGAAAGACTCGTCAGCGGTAGTCGCTCACAAGGATTAGCGGGCGTTGCCCGTTTCTGAATCGACCCCTATCTCGCGTTCATGCGCCTGGCCCGGTCGGGGCGAATTTCCCCGGTGGGGCGATACGTGGCGGTAGAAGGTTTGGCGGGTGATGCCGAGTTCGGTGCAGAGGTCGCTGACTTTGGTTCCGGGCTTGCCAATGGAGGCTGTGCATCGCAGCGCTAAGTGGCGTTATTTTCGCAGCGCTAAATGTCACCCCTTGATGTCCGTTAGCCGATCCCCTTGCGGACTGAGCCATGCGACACAGGTGTTGTCGTGCCACGTGTACGCCGTCGTGTACGCCGTGTTGACGATCTTTTCAGAGGACGACGCCGGTACAACGGGCACCGGCGCCTTCGGGGCGGCCGGTGCCACAGTAGCCTTCGGCGCGGCGGGTGCGGCTGCATTGCCGGCGGCCGCGGTTGCGTCGGACTTTGCCGCCGCGTCTGCTGCGACTGCCTTCTCGGCTTCGGTCTTCGCTGCTGACTCGGCAGCGGCCTTAGCCTTTTCGGCTGCGGTCTTTTGGGACGCGCCTACTTCGGAAGACGACTTGCTGGCGCTGGAGCCAGAGCTGGCGGAGCCGGAAGACTCTGCGGATGAGTTGGTGGCGCCGGTGCCGGTGCCACACGCCGATGTGGCGAGTAGAACCGAGAGCATGCCGGCAGCGAGCAGATTACTTCTGCGCATGGGAAATCGTAGCCTCTATTTGGGGTGCGGAAACAGAGAACCAGTGGCAGACAAAACCCTGCCCCGATTCGGTCACGGCATGCGGCAAATGCAAGAACATTGCCACCTCGGGAATTACCACACGAAACGGCGTTCAAGACCCTCTATTCGGCGTGCGCGCCAACCGGTGACCTAAACGTTACATTGTCCGGAGCAGAGGCTAATCCATGGTCCGTCGCGCTTGATTTGGCGAATTTTCGGGATTAGTGTCTCGAATTTCATGCCTCCGGCCAGCGGGGCTACTACTTCGTGACCCGTTCGCTGCCGTAGCCGGTGTCACACTCGCCGTCGTGCATCACGCCGTATCCGGGAGCCACCTCGTAGTTGTCAGCGGGATTGAACACGGCCGTCCGGACGCCCGTCACGTCTTGGGTGCACTCCTTGGCGAAGGACGCACTCTCCCCCTCGCCGCCAATCCACATATCAAGCCAGATGGAGGCATTGCCGTGCTCGTCCGCGCCGCTGTGACACGGGCCTTCCTCGGGGGTGGGTCCGTCTCCGCAGGTGTCTTCGACAACGAAGTACCGCCGCACATCGGGCAGGTAGATCCGGGTGCCGGCAGGGAAATCGAGGACGTCGCTCCCCGTCTCCAAGGAATGCCCGACGGCGATGGTCACCGGATCCTCATAGGTTCCGGCGCCGCCTGCCGTCTTGTGCACCATGGGGTGGCTGATGTCGAGAGAGCCCACGGGCGTGTTGTCGAACCAAGTGTAGGCCGTGGTGTACGAGTCTTCCACGACACGCTCATTGGAAGTCTTGGGAGGTGTTGGCGTTGGCGTTGGCGTTGGCGTTGGCGCCGGTGCACCCCCGCAGGCTGCGGCTGCGAGCGCAACAGAGATCAAGCCTGCCGCCAATACGGCTTTTCTGCGCATTGGGCACCTGCCTCTTCCACCGCTTCCGGCACGTACGTTGAACGCTACCCGCGGCGCCGACAACCGGGGTATGGAGATGACAAATTCACAGACTATTCAGAGGATACGTCAGATTCCTAGTGCCCGGAGGCGGCCAGCTCTGCCAGTAATTCCGTCTTCCGCTCCTCGCTTGCGAACGAGGACCGGATCGAGTTTGCGGCCAGCCGCACACAGTCGAATTCGGAAAGCCCGATCACCGACGTCAGCTGGGCGAAATTGTCATCGACATACCCACCGAAATATGCCGGATCATCTGAGTTCACACTTACGTTCAGGCCGGCCGCCAGCATCGCCGGCAACGGGTGCTCAGCCAAGGTGTCCACCGCCCGGAGCCGGACGTTGGACAAGGGACACACGGTCAGCGGCGTCAACTCGTTCACCAGCCGCTCCACCAGCTCGGGGTCCTCCATGCACCGGATGCCGTGGTCGATCCGCTCCACTCCCAGGAGGTCCAACGCATCGATGATGTACGACGGCGGGCCCTCCTCACCGGCGTGCGCGATCCGGTGCAGGCCGGCTTCCGCGGCCCGGGCAAAGAGCCGCTCGAACTTCGCCGGCGGGTTTCCCACCTCGGCGGAATCCAATCCGATTCCGGCAATCGGGGCGTCCATGGCGAGGAGCTGTTCCAGCACGTCGAGGGCGGATTCCTCGGAGAGGTCACGCAGGAAGGCCGCGATCAGCAGGGTGGAGATGCCGAATTCCTCCCGGGAGCCCGCCAGCACCGATGCCACACCGTTGACGCAGGTCTCCAGGGATACCCCGCGGGACAGGTGCGCCTGCGGGTCCAGCATGATCTCGGCATGCCGTACTCCGGCGAGCGCCGCCCGGGCCAGGTACGCCCGGGTCATGTCGGCAAAGTCCTGCTCGGTCTGCAGCACGGCCATGTTGGCGTAGTACAGGTCCAGGAAGGACTGCAGGTCCGTGAACTCATAGCGTGAGCGCAGTTCGTCCAGGTCGGCATAGGGCAGCTGGGTCCCGTTCCGCTCGGCCAGCGCGAAAATCAGCTCGGGTTCCAGCGTCCCCTCGATGTGCAGGTGCAACTCGGCGAGCGGAAGCACACCATGGGCTCCAGGAACTTCGGCCGGTTCCAGCGCAGCCCCGCTGTCCGGGTCGCCGACGGCCTCGAGTGTTTCGGCAGCCTCGGCGGCGTCGTAAGTGTTCATCCGGTAAGGATATGCCCAGCCCGCGAAGCGGATAGAGTCGAATCAATGCAAAATGAACAGCATGCTTCCCATCGGCCCGCTTCTTCGGTCCCGGATTTTGCCCCCGGCAACCCTGCGGACGGTTTTGTCCGGGTGCGCGGAGCGCGGGAGAACAACCTGCGCAACGTGGACGTGGACGTGCCCCGGGACGCAATCGTCGCTTTCACCGGCGTCTCCGGCTCCGGCAAGTCATCGCTCGCCTTCGGCACCATTTACGCCGAGGCGCAGCGCCGCTACTTCGAGTCCGTAGCACCATACGCCCGCCGGCTCATCCAGCAGGGCCACAATCCCAAGGTGGAGCAGATCACCGGGCTGCCCCCCGCCGTCGCGCTCCAACAGCGCCGCGGCACGCCGAGTTCGCGGTCCACGGTGGGTACGCTCACCACGCTGTCCAACTCCCTGCGGATGCTCTACTCCCGTGCGGGCAGCTATCCGGAGGGTGCCGACGCCCTGGACTCGGACGCGTTCTCCCCGAACACGGCGGCCGGCGCCTGCCCGGAGTGCCACGGCCTGGGGATAGCTCACACCGTCACCGAGTCCTCCCTGGTCCCGGACCCCTCGATGAGCATCCGCGACGGCGCCATCGCCGCCTGGCCCGGCGCGTGGCAAGGCAAAAACCTGCGCGACATCCTCACCCACCTTGGCCACGACGTCGACACCCCCTGGCGGAAACTGTCAAAAAAGGACCGCGACTGGATCCTCTTCACCGAGGAACAGCCGGTCGTAGAAGTGACGCCGCAGCGCGACCGCGTCGCCAAGCCCTACAAGGGCCGGTTCTGGAGCGCCAAGAGCTACGTGCTGCACACCCTCGCCGATTCCAAGAGCACCACCATGCGGGACCGGGTGCTGCGCTTTATGGAAACGGGACCGTGCCCGGTCTGCGGCGGCAGTGGCCTCAAGCCTGAGGCGCTCGCCGTGACGTTCGCCGGGCGGACCATCGCCGAGCTCAACGCCGTGCCCATGACCGGGCTGGCCGACATCATCCGGCCCACCGCCGAGCTTAAGGAGGCCGGGACCGCCTCCCGCAAACAGTCCTCCGGCGAGCGCAACGAGGTGGCCGTCGCCATCACCCGCGACCTCCTCCAGCGCGTCACCGTCCTGGTGGACCTTGGCCTCGGGTACCTCGCCCTGGGCCGCGCCACCCCCACCCTCTCCCCCGGTGAGATGCAGCGGCTCCGGATCGCCACCCAGCTCCGCTCCGGACTGTTCGGTGTGATTTACGTACTCGACGAACCCTCCGCGGGACTGCACCCGGCCGACGCCGAGCCCCTGCTGGCGGTCCTGGACCAGCTCAAGTCCTCCGGCAACTCGGTGTTCGTGGTGGAGCACAACATGGACGTCGTCCGCCGCGCCGACTGGCTGGTGGATGTGGGTCCCCACGCAGGCGAGGGCGGCGGCGAAGTGCTCTACAGCGGCCCCGTGGGCGGCCTCGCCGAGGTGGATGCCTCCGTCACCCGCCCGTTCCTGTTCCCGAACGGTTCGGCCGGATCTGCCGGAACCACGGACGACGGCGGAACCGGCACCGGCTCCGGCGGAGCCCGCCGGGAAGCTGCGGGCTGGCTCGAGCTGCGCGGCATCAGCCGGCACAACCTCCGCGAACTCGACGCGAATTTCCCGCTCGGTGTGCTGACCGCGGTCACCGGCGTTTCCGGCTCCGGCAAGTCGACCCTGGTCAGCCAGGTCCTCGCCGAGGTGGTCAGTGCCCGGCTGCACCCGGAGCCCGCGGCGCCGTCGGAGACAGCCGCGGCGGAGCCGGACGCCGAGACCGCAGGCCTCGATGAGCCGTTGTCCGTAGGCCCCGTGTCCGGGCTGGACCAGCTGGACCGGCTCGTGAAGGTGGACCAGAAACCGATCGGCCGCACCCCGCGCTCCAACCTCGCCACCTACACCGGCCTCTTCGACGCGGTCCGCAAGGAATTCGCGGCCACGGACGAGGCGAAGGCCCGGGGCTTCGGCGCCGGCCGGTTCTCCTTCAACGTGGCAGGCGGCCGTTGCGAGACCTGCCAGGGTGAGGGCTTCGTGGCCGTGGAACTGTTGTTCCTTCCCGGCAGCTACGGGCCCTGCCCCGAATGCCACGGCTCCCGCTACAACCCGGAGACCCTCGAGGTGACGTACCGCGGCAAGAACGTGGCGGACGTCCTGGGCATGACGGTCAATGCCGCCGCGGAGTTCCTCGACGGGGTCCCGCCGGCCGCGCGCAGCCTGCAGACGCTGCGCGAGGTGGGCCTGGGCTACCTGCGCCTCGGCCAGCCCGCCACAGAGCTCTCCGGTGGTGAGGCCCAGCGCATCAAGCTCGCCACGGAACTACAGCGCACCCAGCGCGGGCATTCCCTCTATGTATTGGACGAGCCCACCACCGGCCTGCACCCGGCCGACGTGCAGCTCCTGATGGCGCAGCTCAACCGGCTCGTGGACGCCGGAAACACCGTCATCGTGGTGGAACACGAAATGGATGTGGTGGCTGCAGCGGACTGGGTGATCGACCTCGGCCCGGCCGGAGGCGACGCCGGCGGCAAGATCGTCGCCGTCGGAACGCCCGACGCCGTGGCGCGTTCCACGAAGAGCCGGACCGCTCCATACCTGGCGGCGATGCTTGGAAATTGAAATAACATCTTGATAACGGCGGAGACCTGACTTAACCTTGTGTGCATGCCCGAGGACCGGGCAATTGCATGCCCGGTGCTGCCACCACCAGATACTGCCCGACCGGCGGACACCGCAGATGACCTCTATTGTCAGGGGCGGGCAGTGGCGCGACAACGTCCGGGGACGGACCGAGCGCTGGTGGCCCCCGGGAGCATCTGAAATCATGAAGAAATCCACCTATGGCACTGCCGCGCGCCGCGGCATCATACTGGCGGCCGTCTCGATGGCCGCAGTCGCACTCACCGCAACCTCCGCTACAGCGGCAGTCCCGAGGCACACCACAACGTCGGTCTGGGATTCGCTGGCCCAGTGCGAAAGCAGCGGCAACTGGGCCATCAACACCGGAAACGGCTACGCGGGCGGGCTCCAGTTCAGCGCCGGCACGTGGGCGGCCTATGGCGGCACGGGGTCCGCAGCAAACGCGAGCCGAGAGCAGCAGATCGCTGTCGCCGAGAGAGTTCAGGCCAAGCAGGGCTGGGGCGCGTGGCCGGCCTGCGCCGCGAAGCTGGGCCTGGGCGGCGGCGCAATAGCCCCGCAGGGCGCAACCACAGCACGGACGCCCGCCGCGGTCCCCGCACCGGCCAAGGCTCCCGTGCGACAGGCCGCCAGATACGCCGCCCCCAAGGCAGCCGTCCCTGCACACCGCCACGTTGCGCCCGTCACCGTGAGTGGCCAGACCTACACGATTCAGAGCGGCGAAACCCTGAGCACGATCGCCGGGAAGCTCAATATCGCCGGCGGCTGGCACGTGCTCGCCGGCGCCAACACCGCGAGCATCAGCAATCCCAATCTTGTGTTCCCGGGCCAGGTGCTGCAGCTTCCCGGCTAGGGATGACGGTTAAGGTACGACGCCGGAGCGTTCCCTCAAAGGGGACGCTCCGGCGTCGTGCGGTACAAGTGAGCCGTCCTGACTCTTGCTCTCAGGACTCAGGCGGCGCGGGGAATCTCGCGGACAATCTGGACTTTCCACGCGGCGTCGTCGCTGGTATCCAGCAGGGCCACCGTGCCCATGGCGAGGTGGAGGGCCACGCGCTTGGCGGCGAGGAGCTCCAGGTAGAGGTTTTCGTTCATCCGGGCCGGCGCGTCAATGACGTACTTCACGGCGTCGCGGACCTTGCGGTAGTTGGCGCTTTGTTCCCGGTGGAGGTGCAGTTCCAGCATCCGGCGCTGCCGGATCCGTGGTTCGTGGCGGTTGAGCCAGGAGACCGCGGCGTGGACCGCCACTACCAGCGTCAGCGAGACCACGTAAATTTCCCAGCCGCTGGAGAGCAGGAAGAGCGGGAGGTTGGCGATGGCCACAAAGGCGATAAAGAGGCGGAACGCCAGCAGGCGCCGCATCGTGAGGGCCACGGAAGCGATGGCCGCCCGGAAACCGCGCTGCTCTTTGCGTGCCGCCTCCGGGTCGATCGTGAACTCCTCGAGTACCAGAATCCCGTTGGCGTCCGGGCTGAGCAGTTGTCCGTACTCGGGCGCTGTCAGCGTCGCAGGTGTAGTTACTGATTTGTTCGACATGGCGGCGTGTCTCCCGGGCGGCAGGGGCGGTTTGTGCTAGTTTACGCGCCGAAGCTGAGGACTGTCTGTCCCGTTCCGAAATGTGAACACGCTCACCACGGGGCCATTGCAATTGGCGCATTTGGTCCGGGGCGTCAAACTGGAGGGATGCAGACCTTTCTCCCCTTCCCCGATTTCCAGCAGAGCGCCGCGGTCTTGGACCGCGAGCGGCTCGGCAAGCAGCGCGTCGAAGCGTTGCAGATCCTTCGTGCGCTGGTGATCCCGGAGTATGGCTGGCAGTCGCACCCGGCGATCCGGATGTGGATGGGGTACGTTCCTGCACTGACCCTTTACGGTCTGACGATGGTGGACGAGTGGACGGCCCGCGGCGGCGAGGACACCACCCGGGACAAGATCATGGAGTTCGCTCCCCAGGCGGCCCACCCCGCCTATGCCGCCAAGATCCCGATGCCGCCGTGGCTGGGCGATCCGGAACTGCACTTGAGCCACCGCTCCAAGCTGATCGCCAAGGATCCGCGCTTCTACACCCCGTTGTTCCCGGAAACTGAAGCGGACCTGGATTACGTATGGCCCGAGCCGAAGCTCGAGCTGCTGCCGGAGGATCCTTCCGGCGAGCGCATCTGGGTACTCCGCCTGCCGCTCGGAGATACTGAGCCCGATCAGCTCAAGACCGTCAGCCTGCCGCCGGTGGGTCGTGCGAAGGCGGCTTCCGCGGAGGATGACTACCAGTTTGTGTACGCGGACTCGGGTGCCCGCCGCCCGGCCAAGGTCCGGAAGCTGCCGCCGAAGCAGCTCGTCAAGAAGCCCACGCGCAAGCGTCAGCAGCAGGAAGAGGCGTTCAGGACCCTCCCGGGCAACTCCGTGGTCGCCATTCCGGTCCACGGCGGCAGTTCGTTCGCGATAGGAAAGGTGGTGGGCCGTCCGATCACCGAGGACGGCCAGTTCGCACGGAACTTCGAGGTCGACGAGATCCTGGACCGCTCGGCCTTTGACTACCCGGCACTGCTGCAGGATCCGCGGGCTTTCTTCCCGATCCCCGCGCTGTAGCTATAGCTGTTGCGGCAGAACGCCCGACGCCGGTCCGGCGTCGGGCGTTTCTGTCCTCCGGCGGGGAGTGCGGCGGAGGCACCGACCTTGCTGGCAGACTGGCTCTATGACTGTACTTCTAGCCGGTTGCGGCGATTTGGGGACCGAGGCCGGGTTGCGTTTCGCAGCAACCGGCCTCCGCGTGGTGGGCTGGCGGCGCTCGCCGGAGAAACTTCCGCCGGCCATCGAGGGCATCCGCACCGACTTGAGTACCGGAGAACTGCCACCGATCCCGGCGGATACCACCGCAGTCGTCGTCGCCCTTGCGGCGGACTCCCCCGCTGAGGGTGCCTACCGGGCCGCCTATGTGGACGGGCTCTCGAACGTGCTCGACGCAGTACTGGTGTCCGGGGCCGGCATCCGCAGGGTCCTGTTTGTCGCTTCCACAGCCGTCTACGGCGACGCTGGCGGCGGCTGGATTGATGAAGGCACGACGCCGGAACCCGGCGGGTTCTCGGGCCGCGTCATCCGCGAGGCGGAGGAATTGCTCTACAGTCGCTTGCACGGCACCAGCATTGCCCCGGTGGTGCTCCGGCTCGGCGGCATTTACGGCCCCGGCAGGACCCGCCTGATCGACCAGGTGCGCGGCGGAACGGCCGTGGTTCCGGCCGAATCGCGCTTCACCAACCGCATCCACCGGGACGACGCCGCAGCCGCGATCGTCCATCTGTGCACCATGGAGGCAGTTCCCGCGCCTGTGTACGTGGGCGTCGACAGCGAACCGGCCGAGCTGGGCGACGTACTCACTTTCCTGGCGGCCGAGTTGGGACTCCCCCAACCGCCGTCGTCCGCTGCTGACCCCGGCGGAGAACCGTCGCGCGGCGGCAACAAACGCTGCAGCAATGCGCTGCTTCGGGGCTCCGGTTTCGAATTCCGGTACCCGAGTTTCCGCGAAGGCTACCGGGCCGTTCTCGCCGGCGTCGGCGTGCGGCACCCCTGAGACCTGCGTTGGACTTCACTGCCTACTTTCCTGAGGGGACCCATGGATTTTCAGCACATCATTGAGACGGTCGGACGCTTTATGGACTTCGCCGGGGTGGCCGTGATGGTGGTCGGCGCCGTCGTTTCCATCCCGCTGGCGTTGCGCGGATTCCAGCCACGGCGGCTGCCCGCGGGATCCGAACCGCTCTCCATCTACCGCTCCTACCGCCAACTGCTGGGCCGTTCGATCCTGCTGGGGCTTGAACTGCTCGTCGCGGCCGACATCATCCGGACCGTGGCCGTCACCCCGACCTTCGAGAGCGTCGGCGTGCTGGCCATCATCGTGCTCATCCGGACGTTCCTGAGCTTCTCGCTCGAGCTGGAAATCACCGGCCGCTGGCCCTGGCAGAAGCAGCCAGCGGATTCCACCGCGGCATCAGCTGCTGGCTGAGAAACCTTTCGGGTGTCGCAGCCTCCGGCTAGGCTCGGGAAATGACGGAAAACGCCGCCCCTTCCCTTGCCGCCAAAGCCACTGAACTCCTCCGCCTCCATCAGGCACCGGAAATCCTGCAGGTCATCAACGTCTGGGACGCCATTTCCACCAAGGTGGTTGCCGACGTGCCAGGCATCGCCGCCCTGGCCACGGCCAGCCATTCGATCGCCGCTTCGCGCGGCTATCCTGACGGCGAGAATATCCCGGTTGAAGAAATGATCGACGCCGTCCGGCTGATCGCGGTTTCGACGTCGCTTCCGGTCAGCGCGGACCTCGAGGCAGGCTACGGAAACCCTGGCGAGACCGTGCGAAAGGCGATTGGGGTCGGCATTGCCGGCGCCAATATCGAGGACCAGATGCGCCCATTCGACGATGCCGTGGCGCAGATGCAGGCCGCTGCGCGCGCAGGCGAAGCCGAGGGAATCGACTTCGTCCTCAATGCCCGCACGGATGCGTTTTTGAAGGGCAAGGACCGGGAACCCCGGGCGGTGCTGGCCGATGCCATCGAGCGGGGCCGCGCCTTCCTCGATGTTGGGGCGACGACCGTGTTTGTGCCGGGCCTGTTGGACGAGGCCACCGTCGCCGCACTGGTGGAGGGCCTCGGCTGGAACAAGGTGTCGGTCATTAATGTGCCCGGCTCCCTGGCCCCGGCCAAGCTTCAGGAACTGGGCGTCGCCCGCATCTCTTACGGACCGTGGACGCAGCGCGTGGCGCTGACGGCCCTGGTCGACGCCTCCGCGGACCTGTTGGCCGGCGGAGTCCTGCCGGAAGGAACCCGGGCACTGACCTGACAGGCGAGGGCTCCTGGGCTCCCGAGTGGGCTGCCAGTCCAATGGCCCCTGGAGCCTTCTCACCATGCCGACCGAAGAGGGATGATCCGAATGGGCGTAGATCCTTGGCCGATTGCACCTGCGCTTCCCGCGCCGACCATCATGGACCAGCGGTGGCTGGACGCCGTCTTCCTGCACTGGAGAATCCCTGAGGACGTGGCAGCGTCGTTCATGCCATCGGGCGTCGCGCCGGACATCTTCGACGGATCCGCTTGGGTGGGGCTGATCGGGTTCCGGATGCAGGGTGCTGGAGTTGGCCGGGGCCCGGGAATCCCCTATTTCGGGAACTTCAACGAAATCAACGTCCGCCTCTACTCGCGAGAGCCGGACGGCACCCGCGGTGTGGTTTTCCTAAGCTTGGATGCCTCGCGCTTGGCGGTAGTAGTGGCCGCGCGGGCGGCCGGAATTCCCTATGTGTGGTCGCGGGCGTGCTTCCTTGGCGCCGATTCGCTTGGTGCCAAGGGTCGCACGGCGGGTTCTGGGTCTGCCGGGGCTGGAGGGGCCGGGTATTCAGTGCGCCGGTTCCGGGGTGGCGCCCGGAGCGAATTCGCGGTGGCCGCAGACCTCGATGCCGAAGCCGCCGATCCGCTGTCGATCCATCTCACGGCCCGGTTCGGTCTGCATACCCGGTTCAGGGGCCGGACCCTCTATGTCCCCAACGCGCACAGTCCTTGGACGCTATACCCGGCGCAAGTGACTCTGCTTGCGGACGAACTGGTCGGCGCGGCTGGCATCCATGTCGCCGGACCTCCGGAGTCCGTGCTGTTTTCGCCTGGCGTCCGCACACAATTTGGCCCGCCGAGGGTCCTTGTCGCCGGTCCTGATTACTGTCGGACGGCAGGGAATTAGCGACCACCGGCCACCGCGCTGAGCGGGGCTAATAATGTCGTACCCCCTTGGGAGTATGGGGTCATGGAAGCCGTCAGGGATTTCATTGCTCTCCGGGACACAGGCCGGAGTTCGGACCGGGGCGCAGCCCCGGTCCAGCGGCCCGGTGTGGACGGTGCCCTGGCGGCGTTGCAGGATGTGGGTTCGACGGCGGTGCAGGACGCTGAGCTCTGGGTGTTCAGGCGGCGGCGGATTTCGCCGGAGGGGTGGAGGAACTCTCGCGGACGATGGAGTTCCTGCAGCTCGTGGCGGCCGCCGCCGTGGACCGGACCCGGAAACAGGCCACAGCCGCGGCCGCCGCGGCCTCAACTGTCGGGGGCGGCGGGTCGTGGATGACCGGCTGGCGGGAGAGCCCGGGCGGCTGGGAAACCGGCGGCGGGCCCTCCGCGGCCGCGGAAGTGGCCGCGGATCCTGCCGGGACCACGGCGTTGCCCCTGCCGGCCGCGGCGGCGGTGGCCGGATTGGCGGCCTCGGCTGACGTGTCGGCGGTGGTGGATGACGGGTACCGGAACACCGAGGAGTTCCTCCGGGCGAGGTTGCGGATCGGGGCGCCGGAGGCGAAGCGCCGGCTCTGCCTGGCCCGGGGACTGCTGCCCCGCCCGGGGCTTACCGGTATTGTCGAGCCCCCTGTCCATGCGGAACTCGGCGCGGCCGTCGCCGCCGGGGAAATCGCGTCCCGCTCCGCCTCGATCATCACCGCGGCCCTGGACCGGGTCCGGCACCTCTGCGACGAGGACACCGCCAACCGGATGGAACACACCCTGACCCGCACCGCGGCCGAACACGACCCGGACTTTTTGGCCCGCGTCGCCCGGGGCTGGACCGAGGCCCTGGACACGGACGGCGCCGAACCCTCCGAGGAACTCCTCCGCCGGCTCCAGGGCGCCTTCATCCGCCCGCCCCGCGGCGGCCTGCAGCACCTCGAAATCTACGCGACCACCGAACAGTTCGAACACCTCCTGACCGTCATGAACACCGCCACCAACCCCCGCACCACCACCGCCACCGCCGGAACAAGTGACGGGTCCGTCGCGGTCGGTGGGGTCTCCGGGCACAGCCCTGCCGGTGGAGTGGAGGAGCCCGGGCTGCCGGTCCTGGATCTCCGCTCCCGGCCGCAGAAGCTGCTCGACGGCATGGTCGGCGCCTGTAAGGTCGCCCTCGCCGCCGGAGGCCTGCCCGCCACCGGCGGACTGCGCCCGCAGATCATGGCCACCATCGACTACCGCGACCTGCTCACCCGCCTCCAGGACGCATCCGGCACCACCGGCGCCGCAGCAGAACCGGCCGATCCCGCAGATCCGGCAGGTACCGCGACTTCGGGAATCCGTCAGTCACCCCGCCGGCCGGGCACGGGGACCGGGTCTCTGCTGTTCACCGGACCCGTCACCGCCGCCACCATCCGCAAGATCGCCTGCGACGCGGACATCATCCCGGTCCTGCTCGGCGGCGACGGCCAGGTCCTGGACATCGGCCGGGCCTCCCGGGTCTTCCCGCCGCACATCCGCAAAGCCCTCACCGCCCGCGACCACGGCTGCGCTTTCCCCGGCTGCACCATCCCCGCACCCTGGTGCGAAGCCCACCACATCACCTACTGGTCCCGCGGCGGCACCACCGGCACCAACAACGGAACCCTGCTCTGCTCACACCACCACCACCTGATCCACAAAGAACACTGGACCATCCACCTAAAAACCGGGATCCCCTGGTTCATCCCCCCACCACACATCGACCCCCAACAACACCCCCGCCGCAACCACTACTTTCGGCCCACCGACCACCCCTGACCGCCTGACTGCCCGGCGGCTGTGCGGTGCGCACGTCCGAGGTCTTCTACAACCAAGGCCGGTGCCACACCAAGACGCAGGCCGGCCGCCAGCGGCCGCGCGAAGATTCATCATCGACCAGCAGGCGCAAACCGCAGCCGCCTAACCCAAAAAGAAGCCGATCAGCTGCGTCACATCCTTGAGCCCGCAGTCCTATGAGTTCTCGCGGGACGTGATCCCGAAACTCGGGGACTGCAGCTCGGTGAAGTTCCCGACGCTGGCGCGTACGGTGCACTGGGGCGTGATCTGCAGGGCCGTCACCGTGAGCCCAGCGCTGTCCACCGCCAGTGCCCCGCCGCAACCGTCGGAGAACCGGACCCCCTTCTCGCCGCCGCTCACCGCGGCGAGCATCTGCGAGGGCTTTCCCGACGCGGGACTGACGTAGAGCGGGTTCAGCTCGTCGGCGCCGCCGGCCCACACTGGCACCAGGGTGATTTTCAGCGGGCTGGGCGTCACGACTCTCGCCGGAGTGCGCACCTCCACGCCCTTTAGGCGCTGGACGGGATAGGCGGTGCCCTTGACGGCAGGGTCCTGCGTCGCGGCCGTCGTCGCCTCCGACCCGGCGCTCAGCCACGCGTCGAGCGCCTGCTGGTCCGCGGGCGACACCGACACCTTGGCGGTCACCTGGACTGACCCTCCCGCCGGGATCTCCAACCCCGAGAGCTTCCAGCCGCACTGGACGTCAAGGCCGGTGATCGAAGCCTGATTCCGGCTCACCGAAGCCCCGTCCCACGTAACCGCCGGGCACGCTTCCCCATCGGCCAGGCCCGGGATCACCTCAAGGAATTCACCGGACAGCGGCGCCTTCTGCGCCGCGTACGCGACAGTAAGGCGGGTCTGACCGGAGGACGGCTCATACGATGCCTCCCGCGAGATCGTCAGACCGGTCGGAAGGGCCGCGTCCTGCTGCTGCTTGGATACCTGCTCGCCCTCCGTGGGCGCCACTTGCTGACCCGCAGGGGCGAGGACGACGAACCCGGTGACCATCCCGGCGAGGAGAAGGGCCGCGGCGCCGGCGAGGAGCAGCGCTTTACGAGTGCGCCAGAACGGGGTGGCATCCTTCTGCTCAAGCCGGACCTCCGCCCGGGGCCGTACTTCGCCGCGCGGGATCGGACGGACGATGGTTGCGCTGCCCGCCTCTCCGAGCTCGGGAGCCTCTGCGGCGTGGTCAACTGGCGACGCTGATGCGAATGCCGAGAGCTGCTCGTCCGTGAAGGCGCCCCGGACGACGGTGGCCGGGCGTTCGGCGTCGTCGAAGTCCTCCGGGGCCTCGGCACGCGCGATCGGGGCGCCGCCGGCGAGGCGGGGCACCAGACGCCGGAGCGTAGACGCGGCCTCACGCGCGGTCGGGCGCTGGGCGGGGTCTTTGGACAGCAGCCCGTCGAGTATGTCCCAGACCGCGTCGTCCACGGGAATCCGTGGCGGGCGCGAGGAAACATGGCGGTACGCGACGCTGAAGTCCGTCCCCGGCCCGGCGAAAGGAGTGCGTCCGGCAAGAAGCTCGTAGAGCAGGACGCCCGTTGAGTACACATCGCCGGGAGGGCCGGACCGGCCCTGGCTGATGAGCTCGGGGGGCATGTAATGCGGGGTGCCGATGAGACCGGTCGTCTGGCGGATCCGCTCGCCAACAACGTCGGAGATGCCGAAGTCGGAGACCCGTACGTCGCCCGCGCCGCACTCGGGCCATGGGCGGGCAAGGAGCACATTGTCCGGCTTAATGTCGCGATGCGTCACGCCCCGAGAGTGGGCGAAAGCCAGTGCGTCGAACACTTCGGCGGCGACGTTGAACGCGTCCGCGGGACGCAGCGGGCCGACCTCCTTCACCGTGTCCCGCAGCGAGCCTCCCGCGACGTAGTCCATGACGATGGCCAACCGCGCGCCCTCCACCACCATGTCGCGCACCGTGACGATGTGGGAGTCCTGCAGGCCTAGCAGCACGGATCGCTCGCGGACGAACCGCTCTACGAGCGAGGGATCGTCGGCGTGCTCAGGGCGCAGAACCTTGGCGGCAAAAGTCCGGCCATCGGCCGACGTGACGGTCCAGACCTCTCCGACGGCGCCGGAGCCCACTAGTTTGCCGAAGCGGTAGGACGCTCCCAGAGCCTGACCCGTCTGTGCGAATTTCATGCCGTCTCTCCAACGCTATCGATCTGATTCCTCAAGGCCGCTCCTCCGCCCACTCTTGCAGGGTAGGCGCTCGACGCCGGGCTCAGCCCTCGGCGCTCATCGACTGGATCAGCGCCAGTTGCCCGCCTACGCCGATATATCCACGCCCGGCAGTAAGCGCCACAGGCGCCTTTCTTGGGAGTACCGCGCCCAGCAGCTCGCCGTCGTAATCTACATCCGGTTGCAGCAGCACGCCCAAGCGGGATTTGCGGAGCGTCTTGGTCCAGTGGCTGTACAGCCCGCGGAGATCCGCGGCCCGTCCGGCCGCAATGACGCACAGCCCCGGCTGCCCGGAGGTCACGACCCCCGCGATGGATTGATCGGCGTCCTCGAAGCGCTCCGCGTCGTCGATCAGCAGAAACACTGGGCCGCGCTCCAGCCGCAAGGAGGCCAACAGGGCAGGCACCTCGTCCGTGCCTACAGCCACGCGATCCAGACCGGCGAGGGCCAAGGGCGAGCGACGATCGCAGATGCCCCACACCTGCGCTGGTCCCCGGGACGTGGCAGTGCCACGCAGGGCTGCAGCCAGGGCAAGCAACAGCGTGGACTTACCCGAACGGGCGGGCCCGGCGACGAGCGCGTGCTCCCCCTCGTAGATCTCCAGGAACGCAGGGGCGAGGTTCGCCTCCTGTATTCCCACCGGGATGAGCCAAGGCTCTGCCTCCAGCCGGGGCTCCACGCCCAGCTCCAGCATCGTGACGTCGGAGGGCAGGCGCCTGATCGCCTGGGTCTTCGCGGGCGCATGCGCCCAGTCCTGCCGCACACGATCCACCGCAGCCTCGACCCCGATGCCGGGCGTGGCCACATGCATCTGGAGCGAGGTGCGGGGATCCACGCAGCGTCCAGGAAGAGCAGCAGGGATCTCCCTGCCCCGGACGCCGAGCGAGGAGTAGTCGTAGGAGTCCGCCAGCCGGAAGAGCCACTTCTGCAAGGTCACCTCGTTTATGGCCGAGGGCACCGCCTTGGCGCGCGTGGTGGAGACCGCGAAGGACAGTCCCAGCGCCGGGCCGTCCGCGTAGGCCCGGTACAGCAAAGAAAGAAGCTGCTGCCCTTCGAAATCCTGGAACTCGTCCCGCAGCGAGGCCAGGCCGTCCAGCAGCACCACTGTGCGGCGGTGCCTGCCAGGGTCCGCACGGCGGCTCTCCAGCTCGGTGTGCAGGTGCCGCAGGAAGCGGGCCTGCTGCTCCTTGGCGCCGGCACCGGTTCCCACATACGCCACGGTGTGCGGCAGTCCTTCGAGCGCCTCGAGCTCACGGGAGCCCAAGTCGAGGATCATCAGGTCCAGCTCGGCCGGATCGGCGTCCTTCGCCAGTGTCAGCGCGATCGAGGCCAGCGTGGTGCTCGTGCCGGAGCCGGCCACGCCCATGAGCATCAGGTTCCCCATGGACATGTCCCACCCCGCCGCGGACTGGCGCTGCAGCTCAGGCTCGTCCACGATGGCCACCAGGACAGAGGAGCCCCGGACGGCGCCCACCATCGGAAGGAGCCGGGGTGCCGGGTCGGTGGGAGAGCCGGACGGTTCGGCAGGGAAACCGCCGTCCGGCTGAGGGAGAAAACCCTCAAGCTCCACACGCTCGCCCAAGGCCTCCGGCCAGACCTGCCGCGGCTGGGCGTACCCTGCCTCGGCGTTGGCTTCGACAACCGCGTCGATGAGGAGGTCCAGGTCGTTCTCGTCCACGGACGCAGACCGCGGTGGCGCCGCCGCGGGCACGGGGACGCCGAACCGGCGTATCTCGCGCACGTCCACGGCGGTGCCGCCTCCGAGCTGCGCCCGTCCGGTCACGAGGGCTGTCTGCACGGGTGTGATGTCGTCCTGGCCCAGTTTCACAAATGCGCGGCCCATCTGGGCCCGGCCGATCGCCGAGGCGGCGGGCACACCGATGACATTGTTGGAGTCGTCGCGGCTCTGCACGCGCAGGGCCACCCGGAGGTTCGTGTTCGCGAGGATGTCGTCGCTGACGACGCCGGCCGGGCGCTGTGTTGCAAGGATCATGTGTACACCCAGGGTGCGGCCCACTGCACCCACGCTGACGAGCGCCTTGAGCACGTCCGGGAAGTCCTTGGCAAGCATGGCAAACTCGTCGATCACGAGCAGCAGCCGGGGCATGGGCTCGGCCGGGTTGGTGGCCAGATAGGCGGTCAGGTTGTCGATGCCCTCGCCGGCCTCCGCGAAGACCCTCTGGCGGCGCTCCATCTCCGCCTCCAGGGCCCGGAGGGCACGGTCGGCGAGCTGCTCATCCAGATTGGAGATGGTGCCGATGGTGTGCGGAAGGCGTTCGCATGCTTTGAAGGCGGCCCCGCCTTTGAAGTCGACGAGGATGAAGTTCAGGCGGGTCGGATCGTTGCGTGCCGCGAGGCCGGCCACGAGCGAGCGGAGGAACTCGGACTTGCCGGAGCCGGTGGTGCCGCCGACCAGGCCGTGCGGGCCGTCCTTGACCAGGTCCAGGGTCAGGGTGCCATTCTCCCCTGTGCCGATCGGCGTGGAGACTCCGGTCGAGGCCTGCCACAAGCGACGGATCGTGGTCGCGTCCGGGCGGTCGTAGCCCAGGAGCCCGGGCAGCCGCACGAGCGGGGGCAGGGAGGCCCCGGGCACGCTCAGCTCCGGATCATCGAAGTGCGCCACGCGCATGGCGCAGCGCAGGGCCTCCTCCTGGTCCAGGCCCGCCAGGATGACGTCCTCCACGCGGGTCAGGTCCTCCGGCTGGTCCACAGTGGCCGCGGCGTCCTCCCCCACCCTGATGATCGTGGTGCAGGAGGCCGGCAACTGCTCCTCCGAGGTCGCGATGACGATGCCCGCCACCCGTGACGGGCGCTGCTGCGGGTTTACATGGACCCCTGGCATGGACCGGCCCGTGCCGAGCAGCGCGCGTGCCGGGGCATCCCTGCCCTCCGTGAGCACCTCGGAGTCCAGGACCACCAGCAACGCCGGTGTGGGCAACTCCTGGACGGCGTCCTTGAGCGTACGCAGCATGGCGACGCTCGTCTCACGGTGCGCGGACATCCACCGTTCCCCTGTGCTGCTGCCGGCCTGGCGCGTATGCGGCAGCCACGAGGCCCACTCCCACTCGTCAGCGCGCCCGGCGTCGCAGAAGACGCCGACGGTCAGGTCCGCTGGACCCACGTGCACCGCGGCCTGGGCCAGGAGGGACCGCGCGAGCGCCAGAGCCTCCTCTCGCGGCCCCACGATGCCCACCACGCCAGCGTCGGTCAGGTCCACGAGCACGGGCGCGGCCTGCAGGCGGGCGACCGCGAGGGAGTCTTTCACCCTCTCGTCTATCCGCGATCCGGCTGTGCGGTCCACCTCGGGCTTCCAGGGGACGTCACCTGTGCCGGCGTGCAGTGCCAGGAAATCGTCGTCGCCTGCGCGCCGCTGCCACAACGACGTGGCTGGGAGCGCGGGGCGCCGGACTACGGTCGCGGGATCGGGGATCATCCGATGACGTCGTGCGGTCTCCGTCGCTGCAGCTGTGCGGACCTGCTGCTCGAACTCCCGGAGCGCCCCGGCGAAGCGCTCGTCCTCTTCCTTGAGGCCCCGTCCGTGACGGCGCTTCTGTTCGAACCACATGCCCACGGCCATCACCGGGCTGAGCATGGCGAACATCGCGAAGCGTAGATCCCCCAGGATCAAGACCATCGCCCCCGCCATCACGAGGGGCGCCAGCACCGTGATGTAGCTGAATTTGCTGGCTGGCGGCACGTCCTTGCGGCTCGGCGGGACCAGAGGGTCGCCCGCCCAGGCCTGCCCGGGGCGAGGAGGCCGGTTGAACGGGGCTGTCGCCGCCGGTGTGAGGTTGTGCAAGCTGCCGGGCGCCGGGGCGGGCGTCTCGTCCAGGGACCGGCGCAGGAGGAGCACCGTGCCGCCCGCCGTGATCGTGGCAGTTTCGTTGACCAGGACCCCGTCCTCCCCGACCGGTTCGCCATTGACGAGGGTGCCGTTCGTGGACCCACCATCCAGCACCCGTAGGCCGTCCTCTTCCCGGCGCAGTCGGCAGTGGTCCCATGACGCGCTCTCGGTGGGAAGGCTCAGATCGGCGTGCGGGGACCGGCCGATGAGCATCTCGCGCCCTTGCGGAACGTCAGTCACACCGCCGGTGCGCTGGCCGCCGGCGAGCGTCACGCTCCAGCCGCGCACGCGCTGCGGAGTCTGCCACGGCGCCCGCGAGATGCGGCTGCCCTCCAGGAAGATCAACTCCGAGACGGGGGTGGAACCACGCACTTCTGCGTCGTTCACGAACACCGCCTCATCAGGAGCCAGCCGCGGGCCGCCGGCGGTCTCCACGAAGTCTGCCAGCGTCGTGGCCGGCGCGGCGTGAGCGACCTCGCATTCAAAGCGACGTTCGTCCAGGTCGATCAGCACGCGCACCGGGGCGCTCCTTCCGTGGTGAAATGGTGACCCGACGGCTCAGGGCGGGCCGGGGACAAGTGGTCAGGGTGTTGCCGGTGCCGGCGCCGGCACCCAGACGAGCCGCGGCGCGTCCTCGTCCGGCGGGCGCAGGCCCAGGTCCTGGGAAGAAGCGTAGACCGGGACTGTTTCCGCGGTCAGCGCCCCGGAGCGTGAGAAGTCCAGCCCCGGCCCGGCGAGGCCCTCACCAGGGCCGAACGACATAGTCCGCAACGCCACGCCGACTTTTGACGGATCACCGCTGCCAGCCAGCGCGGCCGCCCGCACGAGGGCGACGACCGCGTCGTGGCTGCCTGAGTCCGCCGCCCATGCGTCGGCGGAGAACGGGGCGTCGTCCGTCAAGTTCTTGACCTCCGGGTCGCCGGACGCCAGGCGCACGGCGGAGAGGAATGCGGACATCCCGCGCCCCTGGGCGTCCTGCTGGAGCGCCGCCGCATCGCCGCCGGCCGGGGCAACACTGACCAGCTGCCCGGAGGCGGCGCCGTCGAGTTCGGAGAGCGTGGAGGCGAAGGCCGGGGCAGTAGCGCCGACCGGAATGACGACGGGGACGGACACATCGCGGGACTGCAGGGCCTGGACCAGCCGAGCCAGCCGCTGCGGGGTGGCGGCCGAGACGACCACGGCGTCCGCGGGCTCGGCGACCCTCGTGGACTCGGCGCCTGCGGGGGCGCCCTCGGCAGGCGGGCGCAGCTGGTCGCCTGTTTGAATGGCGGCCTCCTGGGCCAGGTCCGTCACTTGTTCGAAGCCGTCGAGGCTGAGGGTCTGCGCGATCCCGACCGAGGGTGGGATCTCGCCGCCGTCCACGACGAGCAGCACCCTGTTCTTGCCGTTCAGCGCGGTTTGAAGGGCGGCCTCGGCGGATACGCCCGATGGCACCGTGGTCCAGGTGGTCTGCACGGGGTCCGACGGTTGCGCGTAAGGCAGGATCACCGGGAGGCCGAGCTCCTCGGCGGTCTTGGCCGCGGCCCGGGCCTGCGGACCCGTGGTCGCCACGACGACACCCGATGCTCCCTGCTCGGCGAGCGCGCGGACGGCGGCGCGGGCGCCGTCCTCCGTGCCGCCGTCGTTCTGGGCCGAGAGGGCGACGGCGGCGCCGCCCTGGGCGAAGCGCTGTGCGGCAACGATCGCGCCCTGCGCCGCCCGGTTGAACTCGGAGCCGGGCTCGCCGGACTGGCCCAGTGTGAGGACGACGCCGATGGAGAAGTTCTTCGGCAAGCCCTCGGCCTTCAGCTCAACAGGAACCGTCGCGGCTACCGGATCAGGCCGAGGCGCATCCTTGGGGCGGTTCAGCGTCAATGTCAGGGCGAGCGCAGCCGCGACAACGACAGCGGCCCCCGCGACGATCAGGGTCATGAGCCTGCTGCGGGAGCTCACGCGGCGCCGCCGATCTTCAGCGTGTACAGGGTCTGCGACGTCGCGCCGTCCGGCACCTCGAGGTGGAACGGCGGCAGTTCGTCGACGGCCGTGAGTGATGCTTTGAACTGTGCCTGGCGCAGCATTAGCCCGGCCACGTCCCGGGACCGGATGTTGGCATAGCCCTCAGCATTTTGGGATGCCAGTGCCAGCTGATAGTCAGCGGTACCGGCTTTGGCGGCGCTTGTGGCCATGGAGCCGAGCAGGCCGGATCCGTTCACCGAGCGGTCGCCCAAGTCAAGCATCACCTTGTTGAGGCTTGAGGACAGCAGGGCTCTGGCGCCGTCGACGTCACGGGTCGAGCCGGATGTGCCGGCGGCGATGCTCGCGAGCGAGGACTGCGTGCTCTTGGCCAGGGACGCGGCCAGGGCGTCGCTCTGCTCGAGCAGCTCATCCCGCTGCTTGTTCACCGTTCCCTCGGCGTCGTTCACCACCTCGTCCGATGTGGACTTCAAGCCAGAGATGGAGCGGTTGAATGCCGTGATCACGGCTTCGGAGCTCGCGCCGCCGATCTCGGCGACTTGGCGCACTTGCACGTCCACGGTCTTGTAGACCTCGGCGGCGGTCTCGGCCGAGACTTCACGGAGAGACTCCTTGATCTTGTCGCCGAGCCCGTCCTGCTGCTCCTTCAGCTTCGCGAGCGTCATGCCGACACGGCCAGAAGACTCGATCGCGTCGCCGAGACTGTCGTTCAGGTCCTCGAGCTCGCGCCTCGTGCTCGTGACCTTGCCCGTGGCGGCACGGTCGAGCGCCTTAGTGGCCTCGTTGATCGCGTCCAGCTTGGCGTCGATGTCCTCGATTCTGGTCTCCAGGTCAGTGAACGCCTGGCTGATCGCCTGGTCCGGGGCGGTGGTGTCGGTGGCCGCGAGGACCCCGTCCCATGCGGCTGTCTGGGCCTCCAGCCGTGCGTCCAGCGGGTCCTTGAACCCGTTCGGTGGGCGCAGCTCCTCCGCCGGCTTTTCGTTGTCAGCCGTGGGCTCACACGGAACGGCCGTCAGGTAGGAGCGCAGCTGCTCGACATTTTGGGCGGATAGCCGGCCCGCGCGGGGGAAGCCGCCGTCGGCCATCTCGCATAGCTCGTCGGCGAGCCGCTGGTTCTGCTGCATCATCGAACCCTTCAAAAGCGAGCCGTCGCCCACCTCGCTCCTCGCGCCCTTCGCAGTCTTCTCGACGTCGATCAGCTTCGCCCGCAGGCCGTCGATTCTGTCGCGGACCGCCGCAACCGCTTCGCGGGTCGCGGCGGCGGAGGCCCGGGCGGATTGGATCGCCTTGTCCACGTTTGCGAGGGCCGTCTTGTAGTCCTCGGGGGTCTCCGCGCCGTCGAGGATCGCAGCGAAATCGGCACGCACCTGCTCCAGCGTGACGGTGGAGGCCTCCTGATCCTTGATCGCGCCCTCGACCACCTGCGGCTGCAGGTCCGCCACGAGCTCGTCGCCCTTCTTCATCAGGCCCAGCAGCGCCCCGGTGACGGTCACGGCGGAGCCGTAGAGGGAGCAGGTCATCGAGCCCTGCTCTGCGCATTCCTCCGCCGTGGGGTTCTCGGGGCCCATGGTGGCTCGTATTGCGCCCGCTACGGTGTCACGGCAGCCCGCGCTTACCTTCGCGTAGGCGTCGAGCTGCGAGGCCATGGTCAGGACACTGGAGTAGACCGTGGCCGCCTTCTCCGACTTAGGCACGTCGGCCGAGCAGCCGTCGCCGTTGATTGGGGTTGTCGTGGCTACGGCCGAGGTGTCGCCCAGCATAGCGTCCACCGCGGAGACGGTCTGCTTCAGCTGCGACGCCGTCGTGGACTGCGTTGTCTTCGTTGCGCTCTCCAAGTCTGCGCCGAGATTCTTCAGCTGCTCCTTCAGTGCCACCATGGTTGCCGCCAGGGCCTTGGAGTTGTCGCCCAGCTCGCCCGCGGTCTTCGCACCCAGGGTCTGAGAGGTTACCTGCAGGTTCCGCCGAACATCTGTGATGGTGGATCCGGCCTTAGTCAGCACAGTGTTGACGTCCGACACCAGCGAGATGGTCCGGCGTTGCAGCGCCATCTCGGAGCCCGTGCCAGAGGAGAACGCGCCGGCGAGGACGCCATCCGCGCTGAGGTCGGTGTTGAGGCCCGGCTGGATCGCCACGTCGAAAGCAGGGACCTGGAAGTCCTTGACGTCAGCGACGAGGCGCAGGGTGGTACTCGCACCGGAACGCGGCGGGGCCAACACGGTGGCCCATTGCACGACGGTGGCGCCGTCCTCGGTGCTGCTCAGAACGCCGTTGGTGCCCGTTCCGCCGTCCGCGGAGCCCGCGGTGACGTCGCCGGCCCGCACACCGGTGAGCCTCGTTGAGGCGGCTATAGTCAGCGGGGCGCCCACAAGGGCGGTGTCGGAGCGGGTCTGGCCCGCGGCATCGTAGTGGATGACCCGCGGCTTGACTGTGAGGTTCTCCAGTGTCAGGTCGATCTCGACCGGCCCGGTGTGGCCTTGAAGCTCAGAGAGGTCGGAGCCGGACTTCTCCCCGGCCCGGTACTGCAGGCTCACTCGCACCGGCAGTTGGCCCACCACCTGGGCGGGGTCGTATTTCGTGTCCGCCGAGGAGGAGTCGCCAGCCGCGGACACGGAGATGGTGGTGCCATCTATCGTCTCAACTCCGGCGGCCGGAGACAGGCCCACGCGCACGCTCTGCAGGAGCTTGACCGGGTTGTCCACAGATTTCGGCTCCGGGGCCTGGCTGCACGACGTCGTCGCGATCAGCCCCAGGGCGACAAGGACGGCGCCCAGCGCCCGGCCCGGCGCAATGCGGCGCCCTGGGGTGTGCTGGTGCGTGTTAGTCCGTCTGGGCATGATGGTCCCTTTTCTGTTCGCTGTGCCTCCAGCATGATACGGGGTTGCGCTCGCGAATGGACTAATTGCGGCTTGTAGGAGCACGGGCGTGACTTGGGCCGCTCATGATCTTTCATAATAATCTATCCTTTTGTTGGATTTATTGACGGGTGTTGGTAGCGTCGGCAGCGTCTGGTCGCCGGCGGTTAAGTGTCCGGCGGAGAAGCGGTTATCTCTTGGGAGGAATTTCTATGTCTCGTGTGTTGTCTACTGAACAAGCGAAGGCTGCGATTGGGCAGGTGCAGTCGATCATTAACGGCGGTTTCACGGATCAGATCTCGGCGCTGGATGCGCAGGGACGGGTCTTGTCGGATCCGAATATCTGGGATGGTCCTTTGGCTGCACAGTTCCGTGGTTCGACGTGGCCGGAGACGAAAGCTGCTTTGGACAAGGCCAGGGAAGAGCTGGAGCAGTTGCGGGGGCAGTTGCAGAAGATCTCGCAGGACATCTTCTCCGCTGGCGGCGGCGCCTGAGCCTGTACGTGAGTGTGTGAGGGCCGGGTAGTCGCGCCGCTCTGGTGAGCGGGCGGTTACCTGGCTATTGCACGGCTTTGGTCTTGTCGGCCGGTCAGGGTTTTCCCGGTCCGGTTTTTTTGGGTTTTCTTGGCCTGGTTTGAGTCTCTTTTCGGACCGTCCCCGCTCTGGTGTTGTCTTTCCCGGGCGGGTGCCAGTCCTGTTGTTGTGTTGATGGTTTGTTCTGCTTTTTCCAGTTTTTCCAGTGGGGGGCCTTGGTTGTGACCGAGTTCGTTGAGATGCCGATGTTGCCGGCTTCAGATGCTTCTGATGGTGGGCGGTTCAGCTATGCCGTGGCCGGGTCGGTGAGGTCGGCCTTCGAATCAGCGGCGTCGCGGCTTGAGGAGCACTCAGGTTCCCGGGCGACGTACGTCGCCTCGGCGAAGGAGGACTTCAAGGGGCACTTCTCTGAGGTTTTCGAGGCCAACGCTGCCACCGCGAAGAACGACGCGAAAGCGTTGGTGTCGGAATTGCGGACGGTGGCCGGTTACGTGGGCCAGATGATCGAGGCGGCGCATCAAGAAGATGCCCGGCGCGAGAAGAATAATGAATGGGTCCGGGAACACAACGACCGCAATGGGTGGGAGCAATTCACAGATTGGTTTGGCGGTGAGGAAGCGAGGCCGAACGCGGCGCCGGGGAAGGCTCCGACGTTCGCCGCGGCCCGGGCCAGCACGGGGTCCCGCAATACCACGCCGCCCGGCGGCGGATACGGGGGTGGGACGTCCTCGGCGCGGCCGGCCAATCTGCGGACCTTCGCTGCGAACTCCCGTGGTCTGGATGACGGGTTGGCCTCGGCTCCGGGCACGTTGGCGGGGCACCTGTCCTCGTTCGAGTCCAGCTGCTACTGGGGATCGATTGAGGCCTCGGGGGTTTTGAGCGCCTACCGGACGTATCTGACGGCCAACGATGACGACGCGAAATGGGCGGTCATTGTCGCGGACGCGTTTGCGGCCGCGGGCGGTGAGGGAAACGTCTCTACTGTCTCGGACGCGGCCGTGAATGAGGCCCTGGCAGCGGCCGGCGTGAGCGCGAACCGGTCGGCGCTGGTGATCGATCCGCCGAAGGCGGCGGGCGCAATGCCCACGAGCGGGTACGCGAATGATCCCGTGAACACCGCGACGGGGAACTTCATCGAGCCGGAATCGGATCTGGGGTTCGCCGGGGTTGCCTCCAACGTGGTGCTTTCCCGGATGTACAACTCGCTGGCGTCGGGTCTGGAGACGCCCGGGGTGTTTGGTCCGGGGTGGGCCTCGGTTCTGGATCAGTACCTCAGGGTCTCGGATGAAGGCTGCCGGTGGGTGATGGCCGACGGCCGGGCCGTGGACTTTCCGCGCGAGGGGGCTGGCTGGGGCCGTGGGATGGGCGAGAATTATTGGCTGACCCGCGAGCCCGCACAAGCGGCCGACCTGGCGGAGCTGGGCTCCGTTCCGGAGGGCACGTCCGAGGTCCTGGTGGTCCGGGACAACCAGGGCGCCTGGTGGGCTTACAGCACCGCCGGCGTGTGGCTCGGTGCCGGGTCAGGGCCCGGCCGGACGGTGTCCGTCCTCCGGGAACGGCCGGAAACGTCGGCCGACGGCGTGGCTGCCGGCAGTGCCGGACGGGTGAGCCGGCTGGCGCATGTGCGCGGCCGTTTCCTTGACGTCGAGTACGTGAACGGGCTCGTTGCCGCGGTGCGGGCGTCGGACGGGCGCCGGGTCGAGTACGAATACGACTCCGCCGGAAGGCTGACGTGTGTGACAACCGAGCTTGGGACACGCAAGTACCGGTGGAATGAGCAGGGCCTGATAGAGGCTGTGGTCTCTGCCGCGGGTGTCCTTGAGGCAGAGAACACCTATGACGAACACGGCCGGGTTGTGCTGCAGGTGACCCAGCATGGGCGCCGGACCAGGTTCGCGTATTTGCCGGGCCGGGTAACGGCCGTTTCGGATGAGGACGGCACCCGCTCGAACTCGTGGATCGCGGACGCGAAGGGCCGCCTGGTCGGCGTGCTCGATTCCCATGATCAGCGTCAGTCCATGGCGTATGACGGCCACGGAAACCTGGTGTCCTTCACGGAACGCGACGGATCCGTCACGGTGAATGCCTACGACGCCCGGGGCCGGAAGATCCGGACCGTGACCCCGGAGGGTGCGGACCTCACGTACGGCTGGGATGAGCAGGACCGCATCACCACCCTGGTGACGGAGTCCGGGTCGGTCGTCTCCTATGAGTACGCCGATGAGGTGTCGCGGGACCCCTCGGTAATCCTGGACCCGCTGGGCGGGCGCACCGAGCTGGTGTGGCGGAACGGGCAGCTGGCCCGGGTAGTGGACCCGGCCGGAGTGTCGATCGGCTTTGACTACGACGGGTTTGGCGACCTGGTCTCGACCCGGAACGCGGCCGGGGACGTCGCGAGGATCGTCCGTGACCATGCTGGCCGCCCGGTTGCGGCGCTCAGCCCGTCCGGCGCCAAGACCCGTTTCGTCCATGACGGTGCGGGCCTGCTGGTGCGGCGTGAGGACCCGGACGGCGCCGTCTGGACCTTCGAATACGATTCAGCAGGGCGGACGACGGCGTTCGTCGCCCCGGACGGCGGGCGGACCGAACTCGAATACGCCGTCAACGGTGAACTGGTCCGAACTGTCGACCCGTTGGGCCGGGCCCTTGAGCGGATGTTCGACGAGCTCGGCAACGTCACCGGCGCGGTGCTGCCCGACGGCGCCCGCTGGGGCTTTGTCCATGACTCGCTGTCCCGGCTGGTCGGGCTCACGGACCCGGCCGGCCATGACTGGGTGCGCGAGTACGACAAGGTCGGTGCCCTGACCGCCGTCGTCGACCCCACCGGGGTCCGCGCGGACGCCACGACGGACCGCAGGGCCGGCACGGCCACCCTGACGGACGCGTTTGCGTCCTCGACGTACAGCTTTGACGAGTACGGGCGCCCCACGCAGGTCCAGGGCGCGGACGGCTCCGCCGAGCTTGTCTCCTACGATGCGGCCGGGAACCCGGTGGAGCTCGTCGACGGCGAAGGCGGCCTGACGGTCCTGGGCCGTGACGTGGCCGGGAAGATTACCTCGATCACGTCTCCCGCCGGCGCCGTCACCAGGTATGAGTACGACGGCTGCGGACGGCCCTGGAAAACCACGGACCCGCTCGGCGCGGTCACGGAACTGGCCTACGACGCCGACCAGCGGGTCACCGCCCGGACCCTGCCCACGGGCGAGGTCGAGACCTTCGAGTACGACCCGTGCGGGCGGCTCCTGACCCGCAATACTCCCGGCCAGGGCGTTTCCCGGTACGGCTACGACAAAGCCGGGCGGCTGAGCTTCTCCCAGGATTCCTGGTACGGCACCCGCAGGTTCAAATACAACACCGCCGGGGAACTGACCGAGACCGTCAACGGCGTCGGCGGCCGGACCCGGTTCGAGTACGACGTCCGCGGGCGCCTGGTCCGCATCACCGATCCGCTGGGCGGGGTGACCACCCGCACCTACACGGCCACGGACTTGGTCGATTCCGTCACCGACGCGCTCGGCCGGGCGACCACGGCTACTTATGACGCGGCCGGGCGGCAGCTCTCCCAGACCGACCCGGACGGGCACACCACCACCTGGACGTACGATTCGGCAGGCCGCGAATCCTCAACCTCGTTCGACGGGAAGCTGCTGGCCGCCGTCGAGCGTGACCTGATCCGCCGCCGCATGATCATCACCGACTACACGGGTGCCGACGGGCTGGCGGTGGAGCACGAGCTGGCGTTTGACCGGCGCGGGCAGCTGACCTCCCGCACCCGCGGGACCGGGCGAATGTCCTGGGAGTACGACGCCGACGGGAACCGCACCGGGTTCACCGACGCGCACGGAACTACCACCACGTATGTCCGGGATGCTGCGGGCCGGGTGACCGCCGTCAGCAACGCCCGGCTCGGGGAGGCCGTGTTCACCCACGACGCCTCGGGGCGTATCACCTCCGCCACCGCCGGGGATCTGGTCCAGGAATGGGCCTACCGCTACGGGAGCCTGTCCGAACACAGCCGCACCGACCGCACCGACCTTCGCTCGGCCGATGCCACCCTGATCGGCCGGGACGGGGACGGCCGGATCACGGCCCTGACCCGCGCTGGTGCCGTAACCCGGTACGGCTATGACGGGGCCGGGCAGATGGTCTCGGCAGCCACTACCCGGAACGGGGACGCGGATATTTCGGCGCCGACTTCCGTGCCGGCTTCCGTCTCGGAGTGGGTGTACGACGCCGGCGGGCGCCTTGTCCGCGAATCCACGCCGGCCTGCTCCCGGGCCTACGAGTACGACGCCGCGGGACAACTCCTTGCCATCACTGACGCGGACGGTACCCGGACGGAGTACGTCCATGACGGGCTGGGGCGCCGTACCCGGCTGATCCGCCCGGACGGGTCCTGGACGGAGTATGCGTGGGGCCAGACCGGCCAGCTGAAGAGCGTTGCCGGCCGCACGCCCGACGGCATGGACACCTCCCGGCATGAGCTGTGGGTGGATGCCCTCGGCGAGCTGGCTGCCATCGATGGTTCGGAACTGTGGTGGGACACCGCCAACCCGATCCCCACCCTCACATGCATCGGTGGCGACCAGAGTCTGTCCTTGCCTGGTGGCGTCACCGGTATCGGCGAGGCGTGGACGGCGCCGGGCTGGCGCGCTGCCCGCCCCACCGACCAGAACGACCCCTGGGCCGTCATCGGCGCGGCGGTGGCCACCACACCGGAACCCGGCGTCGAGGGTATGGGTGCTGTCCCCGGTATAGGGGCAGTGTCGGGGCTTGCCAGTGCGCTGCCGGCCGGGATCACCCTGACCGGCAACGGCGGTCTGGACATCGCGGGCCTGGAATGGCTCGGGGTGCGGGCGTATGACCCGGCTACCCGTGGCTTCCTCTCCACCGACCCCCTCTCCCCCGTCCTCGGCGCGGGCTGGGACGGAAACCCCTACGCCTACGCCGGCAACAACCCACTCAATACCACCGACCCCACCGGGCTGCGTCCGCTCACCGATGACGAGCTGAAGGCCTACGATAAATCGGCCGGGAGCCACTGGGAATACGTCGTAGGTGGTCTGGCCGTTGTCGGCGGGGCTGCGCTGATGTTTGTTCCCGGCGGCCAGGTCGCGGGTATGGGGCTGATGAGTTTCGGCGCCGACGTGGTCATCCAAAAAGCGACAACGGGCAAGGTTAACTGGGCGCAATCGGCTGCTATGGGGGCAGTCGGGCTGTTAGGAGGTGGGGCGTTGACTGCCGGGCGCGCTGCCGCTGCGTCTGCGGCATCGGTTTCAAGACTCGGCAGCTACGTTGCTGTCAATGCGGGCGTCAATGGAGCAGCGGGTGGAGTTGGCGGCACTGTTACCTATCTCGCCAAAAACGGGGGCCGGATTGATAGCTGGCGGGGCCTCATCGGATCCGCAGCTGGCGGTGCAGTCAGCGGTGCTGTGGGCGGACTGGCGGGTCCGGCTGGTGGGACACTGGCCCGAGCTGGCGGTTACGGTGCTTATACGGTCACTGCCGCAGGCGCTAGGGCCACCGTCCAAGCGGTAGCAGCGAGGACAGCACTCGGAAGTGGGGGTGCGATCGCTGGCACGGTAACCGACAAATTCATTTCCAATGAACCGGTGAAAATTGAGGACGTAGGCTGGGCTGGCCTCACTGGCGGCTTGCTAACTTTTCTTCCGGGAGGACCGTCCGCGTCCAGTACACTTCAACAGGCTGCACGAACTAACGCCAGTACGCTGTCCGGGCTGGTGGGCCGGGGGCCCGCTTCCATAAAACTTATCCGCTCCGCCCTATTTGGAACGACAGCGGGTTCTGGGCTGGATATCGCCAAGTTCGTGTTTACTGGGAGTTAAGGTATGGAGAAATTAGTGAACAAGCGTGAATCTGCTCGACTCCGCGGACTGGACAAATCTCGTGACTTTCGGCTGCGAATGCTTATCCCCGGGATCTTCCTAATATTGCTGATTGTGCTCATTGGCTTTTTGCCAACCGCGGTCGTTATGCATGCCACGGCGATCGGGGTCATTGGGCTTCTGTCAGGTGGAGCGGTGGGACTTCTCACAGGAATTCGCGGACCGTCATGGCCTATTTACGTTCTGATCGTCGCTGGAATCGCTTTGCTGCTGGTGCTTCCTTCCCCCTGGCGGTCGCTCGCCCTTCTGAGCGTTCCAGTTTCGGCGCTAGGGTTCGCGATGGGTAAGGAAATTGCCTTTTACCGCTTTAACAGTAGTCATGAGGTTTCGGAAACTACGTGGGTGGTGGCCGGAGAAGCTCTCGCCGATGTTAAAGGTGCCAAGCTTATAGCTATCTCAAAGCTGAACGGCTGGGATAGCGTCCAGGACGGTCGTTTCGTCGTGTCTCTCGGGCACCGCCGCTTCGAAGCCTGGGGTTCCACGGTGGACGGATTCATCGTACATACGGCTCTCGATGCACGAGACCTTGCGAGAATGTCAGTGCTCACGCGCTTCCCTCACGAGGACGAAGAAGTCTCGATTGCCCTGGACGCGCACGGATTGCGCGCGTGGGTACCTCTCGGAGTTATGGTCCCCACCAATGTTGCGGCTGAGGCACTAGAGGGGTTTTTTGAAACCCAAGGGGCTTTGAGCCTCGACGGATGGAATTGGGAAAGTGGGGCGCAAGCCCAGGAGTTGCGCTTCTCCGACGAGGCCTCTTAGACCCTGAGGTTGTCCGCCGGCAACAACCCCCTGAATGCCACCGATCCTACTGGGGGGGGGGGGGGGGGGGGGGGGGGGCGGGGGGGGGGGGGGGGGGGGGGGGGGGGGGGGGGGGGGGGCGGGCGGGGGGCGGGGGGGGGGC